>CATJRT010000287.1 GCA_949742895.1 uncultured Eubacteriales bacterium
CCGGCCGAGCCAACAGCGAGCCGGCCGCCCCGTAATGGGTCCAATCCGAGCGTGACAATTGTGATGGACGCTCTTGCGCTTTTGTGCATTTATTTTAATCCACAGTCTGTGATAAGTTTTGTCGAAAAATCCACCACCGCAGAAAAATCAGGGATTTTTTCCCAGTTGAACCAGTGGACCTCCTTGTTCCTCCGGAACCAGGTAAGCTGCCGCTTGGCGTACTGCCGGGAGCGCAGCTTGACCTCCTCCGCCCCCTCGGACAGGGAACGGCCCTCCAAAATGGCGGAAGCCAGCTCCTTGTAGCCGATGGCCTGCATGGCAGTACAGGCCGGAGGCACGCCGTCCGCCAGCAGCCGCCGCACCTCGTCCACCAAGCCCCGCTCCATCATCTCGTCCACCCGGCGGTCGATGTACTCCCACAGCCAGGGACGCTCTCCAAAATTCAGCGCGATGGTCAGGGGCGCATAGCGGCGGGGAAGGGCCTGGCTTTCCCGGACGTGCTGGGTGATGGTCTTTCCGGTGGACAGCCAGACCTCCAGCGCCCGGATGGTGCGCTTCTCATCGTTGGGGTGGATACGCGCCGCTGCGTCCGGGTCAACGCGCTCCAATTCAGTCCGCAGGGCAAGCAGACCCTCCACCTTTGCTCGGTCCTGGAGGGACTGCCGCAGGCCGCTGTCCGGAGTGAAGGGGGCGAACTGCCGTCCGGCGATCAGGTTGTCGATGTAAAGCCCCGTTCCCCCTGCCACAATAGGCAGCTTCCCCTGTGCCAGAATTCCGTCCACGATAGGAACGGCATCCTGGACGTACCGGGCCACGGAATAATTTTCCTCCGGATCTGCCACATCCAGCATATGGTGCGGGACGCCCTGCATCTCTGCCCAGGTAGGCTTGGCGGTTCCGATGTCCATGCGGCGGTAGATCTGCATGGAGTCGGCGGACACCACCTCGCCGCCGAACCGTTGGGCCAGGGCCACGGCCAAGGCGGTTTTGCCAGACGCCGTGGGGCCGCATATGACTAAAACATTGGGTTTCATGGAACCTCCTGGCTGGCCCTCGTCAGGGCCCCACAAAGTGAAAGCAGCGCGAATGTGCCGTACAAACGTTTTTGCCGCAGATGAAAGCCTTGGCGCAGGGGCAAATTCATTTTGCCCGCACACCATCAATCACAGGGGCTCACCCCACCTCCGCCGACTCGATCCAGGCGCTGCCCAGCACCTTCTGCCCGTCGTAAAATACAGCAAGCTGCCCCGGCGTCGGGGCTCGGGCCGGAGCGTCCATGCGCAGCTCCACTCCGCCGCCGTCCAGAGGGACCAGCTCGGCCCGGTCCTCCCGTTTGGAGTGCCGCAGCCGGACCGCCCCGCGGCGCGGCTGGTCCAGCGCTTCCCCCGCCAGCCAGTTCAGCTCCCGGCAGCGGACAACGGCGGCGTGCAGCCCCTCCCCGTGGGACAGCTCTACCTCATTTCTCTCCGGCCGGATGGCGGACACAAACAGCCGTCCGGTGGAGGATACGCCCAAGCCCCGGCGCTGGCCCAGGGTGTAGTGATGGAAGCCCTTGTGCTCCCCCAAAACGCGGCCCTCCCGGTCCACAAAGCTCCCAGGAGGCGGGGTGCCGCCCCGGCGGTCCAGCCAGGCGGCGTAGTCGTTGTCCGGGATGAAGCAAATCTCCATGGAATCAGGCCGGTGGGCGGCGGACAGCCCCGCAGCCTCCGCCTCCCGGCGGACGGCCTGCTTGTCCAGCTCTCCCAGCGGAAACAGGATACGGGCCAGCATTTCCCGGGAAAGCCGGGCCAGCATATAGGACTGGTCGTTGGCGGGCATCCCCCGCAGAAGGGTGGGACGGCCATCGGTCCCGCTCCCAACGCGGGCATAGTGGCCGGTAGAAACAAAATCCGCCCCCATTTCGTCTGCGTACCGCAGCAGAGCGGGGAATTTCACCGCTGGATTGCACCGGGCACAGGGGATGGGAGTGCGCCCCGCCAGGTAATCGTCATAAAAGGGACGGCACACCAGCCGCTCCAGCTCCGCCGATATATCAGCCACGGCGAAGGACAGCCCAAGCTGGGCGGCGGTCTCCCGTGCAGCGGCGGCGCCGCCCAGTCCCACGTCCAGATATAGGGCCAGAACCTCATAGCCCGCTTGCCGGAGCCGAAGCGCCGCCAGGGAGGAGTCTACGCCGCCGGACAGTCCCAGCACTACCTTTGCACCTGCACTCACGCCGTCCACCCCCTTTCAGCCACACCGCGCCTTCCACTCCATTCCATGGGCAAGGCGCAGCCTGCAAACGATTTTTCATAATACAACAGCTATATGCCGCTATACGGCTTGTGTGGCACAACATCAGCAACCGGCATTTTCTCTGAAAAATGCCGCCCGTGAAGCGGATAGCCGCATATAATGCGGCGATTGCTACTATTGTACCACGAATCTCCGCCGGATTCAACCGCAGGAGCTGCGTTCCGGCAGGCAAAAGCAAGGCCCTGCGCCGCCCTGATCCGGCAGCGCGGGGCCTTGGCATAACTTCAGAAGCTGTACCAATAGCCTCAGCGCAGCATCTGCACGGCAAAAATCACTGCCTGCCGCGTTAAAAAATCTTGAAATACATAAAGTATTCCTGCGATTTTGCCTCGTGCATCTGCACACTTCGGCGATTGGTACAGCTTCTCACATCAGGACTGTGCCGGCTGTCCGCCACCCGGCTTGCCGCCCCGGCGGTGATGGGGCCGGTAACGGCGCTTGTGGTTGGGGCTCCCCTTGCCCTCGGCGGACTGAGCCGCCTGGCTCTCCTTCTGTGGCGCGGGCTTATGCTGTGCAGGCTGCTGCTGGCGAGGCAGCTTGTTGGGGGCCTGTCCCTGCCTGCCTGGAGCCTTTTCCTGCCTGGGCTGGCCCTGCCCCTGGGCGGAGCGCCCGCCGTGGCTGCCCCGGTTGCGCCGTCCGCCCCCTTGCTGCTTCTGGCCGTCCCCCTTGCGGCCCCCCTCATTGCCAAGGTACTGCTCCAGCAGGCTGGACAGGTGGTCGGGCCCGTCCAGCTTCCGACCGGTGCGGGCCTGCTCCGCCTCGGGGGAGCGCAGCTTCTCCAGCTCCTCCTTGGACGGGGCCACATAGCCCTCGGGCCGCTTGCCCTTGCCGGAGCGCACCACCCGTACCTCACTGGTGAGGTAGTTTTTCGGCTGCTCGCTGGAATCCTCCAGCCGCACCTTCACCTGCTCCTTCAGCAGGTTAACGGAGGCCACCGTACCCACTCCGTCGGGGCACTCCACGAAGGAATCCTGCCTGGGGCAGCGTTTCACCGCATCCTGATATGCCTCCTCCTCATACTTCAGGCAGCACATCAGTCGCCCGCAGGTGCCGGAGATTTTGGTGGGGTTCAGGGAAAGGTTCTGAGTTTTGGCCATCTTGATGGACACAGGCTGGAACTCGTTGAGGAACTGGGCACAGCAGAAGGGCTTGCCGCAGATGCCAAAGCCCCCCAGCATCCGGGCCTCGTCCCGCACGCCGATCTGACGCAGCTCGATGCGCGCCCGGAGAATACCAGCCAGATCCTTCACCAGGGCGCGGAAATCCACGCGACCGTCGGAGGTGAAGAAAAAAACGATCTTGCTGCCGTCGAAGCTGTACTCCACCTGAACCAGCTTCATGTCCAGCCCGTGGCGCTCTACAAGCTGCTGGCAGATGCGCAGGGCCTCCTTCTCCCGGCCCCGGTTCTCCCGGACCTGCTTCTCGTCCCGCTCGGTGGCCAGCCGCACCACCGGGCGCAGGGGCTGGACCACCGACTCGTCCTCCACCTCAGTGTTGTGCTTGACGCAGGTGCCGTACTCCAGCCCCTTGCCCGTCTCCACAATCACGCTGCACCCCTCGGCCACGTCCAGGCCCTTGGGGTCAAAATAATATTGCTTACCGCCCGGCCGGAACCGGACGCTGATGATCTCCGTCATTGAGATATCCTCCGTATATTTATTGTCACATATTGTCACGCAGCGTCATTACGCTGCGCACCGCTCACGATGGCTCCACGATGTTCGCATTGTCACGCTCCGCCTGTTCGCGACGCGCGGCTTCCTTCCGGCTCGGAGCACAAACATCTGGGCCTCTGGCCCTCCTTGGTTTGCGCTCCTCGCTCCAATCCATCCGCGCTGCTCACGACGGCTCCACGCTCGCTGCCAGCCACCCTAACGTCAGCCCCGGATTGGGCCGGTAGACCGCGTTCTCCCGGCAGGTTTTCAGCGCCGCCAGCACTCTGGCTCCCCGCCGGGGATGCTGGCCCAGCCGCCGGGACACCTGCATCTCCGTCAACGCCAGCAGAGCGGCGAGCTGGTCCGCCTTGGGCTTTTCCAGCTCCAGCTCCCCCAGCCGCTGGGCCAGAGCCGTCTCGTCCCCCTCCAGCAGCAACGCCGCCAGCCTCTCCGCCTTGTCCAGCAGGGCGGGGTCCGGTTCGGCTTCCTCAGGGGGAAGGGCAAGCATCTCGCACCGGGAACGCACCGTATCCAGCAGCCGACCGGGCTGTTCAGCCAGCAGCAAAAAGGCGGCGTAGGCCGGGCCCTCCTCCAGCACCTTCAGCAGGGCGTTCTGTGCGGCGGGATTCATGGCGTCCGCCGGGGCGATGACATATACCTTCCGCCCGCCCTCGTTGGGGCGGACGTAGTCCCCGGAGCGCAGGTCACGGATCTGGTCCACACCGATCTCCCGCTTGTCCGGAGGCGGGGCGGTAAGGGACACATCGGGGTGGGTGCCCGCCGCCGCCTTCCGGCAAGCGCGGCACGCACCGCAGGGCGGATGCCCGCCCTCGCACAGGTAGGCCGCAGTCAGCCGCCGGACCAGCTCCGTCCGGCTGTCCGGCCCGCCGCCAGTGATGAGATAGGCATGGGAAAGGGGAGTGGGAAGCTCTATCATAGCCGCTCGAACCTCTCTACGTCCACCACGAACACCGTGGCCCCGCCCACCGTGACCTCCACCGGCATGGCAGGCATATAGCCGTAGCTCAGCTCAGTAAAGGTGGACACCATCTGCTTCCGGCTGTGGGAAAACCGCCGGATTACGTCGATGGCCCCCTGCACCTTTTCCTCCTCCACGCCGATGAGCAGCGTGACGTTGCCCGCCAGCAAAAAGCCGCCGGTGGTGGACAGGCGTGTGCAGGAAAATCCGTTTTTAGCCAGGTTCTGGACGACAGAATTGGCATCGTCCCGGTTAATAATGGCGACGATCAGCTTCATAGCGGCTCACCCTCCGTGCAGTCTTCAAACCGTTACTTCAACCGTACTGTGGATATTATAGCCCATTTCCCGCAAATAGGCCAGATATTTTTTTTCAATCCGTTCGCCGGGGGCGATCACCGGCACGCCGGGTGGATAGGGGGCGATCTGGCAGGCGGAAATCCGCCCGGCGGCCTGCTCCAGCGGCACCGTCTCCCGGGAGGCAAACAGTGCCTGCCTGGGGGACATAACTGCCTGGGGCAGGGGAGGGGCGGGCAGGGGAGGACAATCCCCCATTCGGGGCCGCAGCTCCTCCAGTGCCCGCTCCAGCCAGCGGAACGTGACCTCGTCGTCATGGCAGGTGCAGATGAGCACCACGTGGCCTCCGTCGGACATCTCAACGAAAATGCCCCGGTCCTCCATTGCCCTGGCAAAGGCAGGGCCGTCCTTTACCTTCAGGGTCAGGCGCGTGGGGTCCAGGGACAGGCCATTTCCCGGCTGCAAGCTGGGGAATTTCCGCCGCAATTCAGCCACCTGGACGGCAGTTCGCTCGTATTTGTGGACGCCCCACTGCTCCATCCAATCCCGGGCGGCGTCGATGGATGCCATCATGGGGTAGGACGGGCTGGAGGTGCCGTAGACCGCCGCCAGCTGCCGCACCCGCCCCGGCTCAAAGCCGCTGGCGAACAGCAGGGCGGACTGCCCCATGGCGGGCAGGGTCTTGTGGGCGGATACCACCGCCGCGTCCGCCCCCCAGAAGGGCGCCAACCCCAGAAAGGGCAGATGCGCCCCATGGGCACCGTCCACAAAGAGCCGCGCTCCGTGGGCATGGACAATGCGGGAAATAGCCCCAATATTTGATAACACTCCGGCGTAGGTGGGCGAGGTGATACATACTGTTTTGATATCCGGATGCTGCTCCAGGGACTGCTCCACCGCCCCCGGCGGGATAGGGCCGGTCAAATTTTCCCCTTGCAGCCAGGGCCGCTCCAGCCACACCGGCTCCAGGTCCAGCAGAGCCAGGGCGTTGAACGCCGAGCGGTGGCACCCACGGTCCATCAGCACCCTGTCCCCCGGCCTGCAGCACAGGGCCAGCCCGGTGTGAATTCCCTGGGTGGAGCCTCCGGTGAGAAACTGGCACTGGTCAAAGCCGAACCGCTCCGCCCAGAGGGCCTGGGCGGAGTCAAAGGGCTCCCCGGGTTCGTACAGGTTCCCGGTGCCGGGTAGCTCAGTCACGTCGATGGACGCCAGCCATTTCAGCTCCGCCAGAGGGAGGGACTTCCCCTTGTGCCCCGGCATATGGAACCGGGCGGGCTCCCTGCCGGCGTAGACCTGAAGGGCGTCATAAAGCGGGGTCGGCATAGCCTCTCACCGTCCGTTCAGGAAGACATCCGCCGCCGCCAGAACATCCTGGTCGGAGGGGTGGGTCAGCCTTGCCATGGCCTCGCCAAAGGGGAGAAGGACCGCCTCCGCCACCTCCTCGGGCTGGCAGGCGAGCGTCCCGCCGGACAGCCGGCCCAGGAAGAACACCACATCCTTGACGCATCCCGGCCTGGGGGAATAGGCAATAACCTGCCGGAAGCCGTCGATGAACTCCACCGTCAGGCCAGTCTCCTCCATGATCTCCCGCACGGCGGTTTCATGCTCTGTCTCATCCCCTTCCACATGGCCTTTGCACAGGGTCCAGTGGCCCTGTGTGCTGTGGAGCACAAGGTATCTGCGCAGTCCGCTCTGTTCCTGGATGATCACCGCGCCGCAGCTTTTTTCCCGCTTCATTCCAATCAGTCCTTGTCTGTAAATTCCTTCAGCTCCCCTAAAAACTCCTGATAGTCCTCCTCCGTCCAGTAGAAGGTGAGCTCGTCCCCGGTGTATTCTTGCCCCGAGGTATCCATAAAATGCTCTCCCACATCGTAGCCCAGCCGGTTCAGCACAGTCTGAGCAAACTCCCGGAAAAACATCCCGATTCCGGTGATGACATTCCCATCCTCCACCACCGGGCGGTGGACAAAATGGGCCTTGTCAATGAAGGGGAACGTGTCCGCCATCTGCATGAAGTACCCGGCGGTGAAGTCTTTGCCCTCCAGCACTCCCGCCTTGGACAGCAGGATCGGGGAGGAAGAGATGGCGGCGAACAGGGTGTCTGTCCCCTTCCCCCTGCGGAGGAAGGTAATGAGCTTCTCGTCAAACAGGGCGGGCAGGGGGTAAATGGTGCCGGGGAGGATCACGCAGGCGTAGCCGGACGGGTCCGCCTCGTCCACCGTTTTCGTGGGCGTGATGGAAAAGCCGTCCTCGCTGGCATAGGGTTTGCTCTCGCTGGCAATCACGTCGATGGCTTCCCCGAACCAGACTGTGAGGGCAGAGGTCAGGCAGGTGATCTCCTGGAGGGAAAAGTCGGGATAGAGCAGCACGGCGTATTTTTTCTTCTGTTCCATAAGCTCTCCTTAAATATCTCCATGCCCCCTGGCATAGGCGTCAAAC
>CATJRT010000288.1 GCA_949742895.1 uncultured Eubacteriales bacterium
GACCGTGGGCAGGCCCGTAGTCAAAGCTGCCACGTCAGCCCTGCGTGGGGCCGTGTCGGCCATTCGGACGGCGGTGGCCCCGCTGGCCGCTGGCGGCGGAGCGGTGATTGCGGTGATTCTAGTGTTGTGCCTGGTGGCGGCGCTGATTATGTCGCCGCTGGGTATCTTGTTCGGCGGTGAGGAATCTGACGGCCAGACCGTGGCCGATGCCGTCCGGGAAATCAACCAGGAGTACAGCGCAAAGCTGGAGGATTTGAAATCAGGGGAAACCTATGACCAGCTCTCCATAACCGGCACTCGGGCCCTATGGCCCGAGGTGCTGGCTGTATACGCGGTGAAAACCACCTCCGACCCGGCCAACGGGCAGGAGGTGGTCACCATGACGGATGAGAAAAAAGAGCTGCTGAAGCAGGTGTTCTGGGACATGAATCAGCTCTCCAGTTTTACCAGTACTGTCCCCGGCGAGGACGATGGGGAGGATACGACCACCCTTCATATCACCGTCACTGCCAAAACCGCTGATGAGATGGCAGATGCTTATGGCTTCAACGCCAGCCAGCGTCAGCAGTTAGCCGAGCTGCTCTCCGATGAGTACCAGGAGCTGTGGAACGCCGTTCTCTATGGAATTGGCACTGGCAGCGGGGAAATCGTGGCTGTGGCGCTATCCCAAGTGGGCAATGCAGGAGGAGAGCCCTGCTGGAGCTGGTACGGGTTCAGCCACCGGGTGGAATGGTGCGCCATTTTCGTCAGCTGGTGCGCCAACGAGTGCGGATACATCGACGCCGGGGTGATTCCCAAATTCTCGGGCTGTGTGCAGGGCTCCCGCTGGTTCAAAGACCGGGGGCTGTGGCAGGATAAGGATTATACGCCCAATCCGGGGGACATCATTTTCTTTGACTGGGATGACCCGGGTGGATTCTCCGGACCGCAGGACGGTGTGCCCGACCATGTGGGTATCGTGGAAAAGGTGGAGAACGGCCTTGTTTACACCGTGGAGGGCAACTCCGGCGATAGCTGCCGAGAGGCCCACTATCCTATCGAATATTACCAGATTTATGGGTATGGGACACCGGCCTATTAACGCGCCGGCCGCCAAACTGTATAATAAATCTTTTCAAATAGATTGTATATGCTTGAAGCCCTCGCCGCTAAATGCAGCGAGGGCTTCAAAAAAGTGAATGAGGAGAATAGCGTTTTTAATGTTGGCTGGGTTTTAACCTGTAAAAATCAGTTTTTGCTTTCCTATTATAATGATACTGTGCAGGATTGTCCCTGTACAAAATCTGAACTCAGCCGTTCTTTTTCTTTTTGAGGTAGCTGCGGACCGTGATCACCTCCAGCACAGCCAGCAGAGCGATAATCGCGGCGTCCACAATGTAAGTTGTCATCAGCCAGCCGGGGATGATGCCGGGAGTGTAGTTCTCATAGGCGGAGCTGTTCACCGCCGTGTAGAACACGTTCTTCACCGCCTGACGCATGGCCAGTACAGAGGTAGCGCTGGTCTGATCGGTCATGATGGCTTCATTGCCTGCGGTGCCCAGCATGATATCGGTGCCGCCCCGAACCGCCTTGTCAGCGTCCATATAGCCGTAGTTGCCAAAGTAGTCGGACAGCACCATGCCTTTGAAGCCCCATTCGCCGCGCAGCACATCTTTAAGCAGGGCGGAACAACCACCGGCCCAGGTATTACCGATATAGTTGTAAGAGGACATTATGGCAATCTTGCCATCCGGGTACGCCTTGACGCACTCCTCAAAGGGCCGCAGATAGATTTCACGCATAGCCTGCTCGGTGGTCCAAGTGCATAACAATCCGTTTCGGTTGGTTTCCTGCTCGTTGAGGGCAAAGTGCTTGATGAAGGGATACATCCCCGCGTCCAGAATGCCTCGAGTCTCGGCTACGGCCATCTTGGCGCTGAGCAGACTGTCCTCGGAATAATACTCGAAGTCGCGGCCTCCAAAGGCGGAGCGATGCATATTCATGGAAGGAGCGTACCAACCGGTGATATAAAAGTCAGCGTACTCGTCACCCATTACCCGGGCCATCTCCTCAGCCAAATCCTCGTTCCAAGTCTGGGCCACGATGATCTCAGAGCAGTAGCCAGTGCCAAACGCGCCCAAGGTGCTGGAGTTGACGCCAGCAGGACCATCGGTGTCCAGAATCCGAATCTTCTTCACGGAGTCCACCTCGCCGTTCTGATGGCCGCCGAATGCGATGAGCTGCACCATCTCGTCTACAGTCACCTGATCCAGCAGGTCGTCCCAGCTGGGATCGTCATAGGCCACGCCCCGCAGGTCGTACAGCTCCAGACCGTTCTTGGCCCCGGTGGTGGGCATGACATCGTTGGAATCGTTATACTGGGTGGGGTCGTAGGTGCCGTTTCCTGTAACCTCGGTGCGGATGGCAAAGTCGGAGGGGGCGGCGACAGCCTGCTCATAGTTGGCGAAGCCGTCCCGGCGAGACAGGTAAGTCACTTCACCCTCGGCGAAATCGAAGCGGTTCTCGGCCACGATCAGGTCGCCGTTGTGGGGGTTACCCTCGCCGTAGGTCACGGTGTTGGACACAGTATGGGTCTTGGAATCCACTACAGTGTGGCTGTCGGTGCGCAGGCTGATCTCATAGTCGCCCGCCTCCAGCACATAATTGCCGGTGCCGTAGGTGCCGTAGGAGGCCATGTCCTCCAGCTCGAAAGTAAGGGTCAGAGTCTGGGCCTTGCCGGGTTCCAGCAGGTCAGTCTTATCGAAGGCCACCAGATTCACGCTGGCCTTTTCAATACCGCCATTGGTGTAGGGAGGCGTGTAGTACAGCTCTACCACGTCTTTGCCCGCTCTGCTGCCGGTGTTGGTAACGGTCACGTCCACGCTGACGGTGTTACCGGATACGTTCAGCTCACCCATCTCCTGGGTGAAGGTGGTGTAACTCAGACCGTAGCCGAATGGGTACATGACCACGTCGTCATAGTTGATAAGCCCCTCGTCCGCTGCCGTCTCGTAGAAACGGTAGCCCATGTAGATGCCCTCCACATAATTGACAAAAGACACGATGCCGTCCGCCCGCTCCCAGGCGGCCTTTGCGGCGGTTGCCACATCATCTACGTTGTTGTAAGAGAAGTGACCGATGTTGTTGTACCAGGGAGCCTGGGTCAAATCCCGCAGCCAGGTGTCGGCTGTCTTACCGGAGGGATTAACCTCACCGGAGATGATATTGCCCAGGGCGTTGAAGCCGGTGGCGCCCGCCCCAGCGCACAGCAGCACACTCCTGATCTGAGGATAGTCCTCGGTCCAGTCCAACTCCAGCATATTGGCACCGTTATAGACCAGAATCACATTGTCGAAGTTGGAGGTGACCAAATCCACCAGGTCACGCTCGGTGCGGCTCAGCTCCAGGTAGTGCTGGCCTGCCTCGAAATCATCATAATCACCATTGTTGCGGTACAGGGCGTTGGTGTATTTGGTGCCCTGCCAGTAGGAGCCCTGAGCGATGACATCACGCTCGGAATCATAAGTACCGTCCAGCACCGCGCCCATGTCGTGGGGCAGATCCGCACCCTCGCCGCCAGAGCGGGCGATAACCAGGATGGCAGTATCGGAAAATTCTTTCGCACGGTCAATCACACCGGGATCATAGTCCGCCGCGGGAATCTCGGGGAGTGTCCAATCCTGGCCATTGTTGATGCTGATAGCCGGACGGTCGGCTCTATAGGCGGTATACAGGTCGGATAGCTCGGTGTTGGTCTCAAATCCCACATTGGACAGGCCCTGGAGGATACCCACGGCAGTGGATGCATCCACAGTGCCGGAGCCGGTGCCGCCGTAGATGGGATTAGTGGAGGCCCAGCCGAAAACATTTACCTTTTGGGGCTCAATGGGAAGGTAGTTGCCGTCGTTTTTGGTGAGAATCACACCCTCATTCGTAACCTCCTCCACAATCTGCCGGGAGGCTTCCACATGGACCGGGTCCAAGGCCCCCTTGTCGGATAGCACCACGTTCAGGGTGTTGTAGACCGGGCCGGTGAGGGCCAGGTTGACAGCTAATACGGCCACCAGCACAAAGGCTACCACGGCTTGGACGCGAACCAGCCCACGCAGGGGCTTTTGGACCTTCACTGCCGCAATGATCCCCACAATCATCAGCACCAGTGCCACCCCAATGAAAATGAGGTGTGCCTGCATCATTTGCGCGACGCTTACTATGTCTTCCCATGCGACTTCTACGTTTCCCATTCTCCCTGATCTCCTTCCATTTCATTTCCTTTTTTGGGGCCGTTCCGCCCGCTGCTGTTGTTAAAATAGCACAAAAAATGAATTTCCGGTGAACTCTGGTATAGTTGGTATCGAATCTGGTAAAACTGGCGCGTCAAGCGCAAAAGACCGCCGCGAGAAAACGCGGCGGTCCTTATCTCACACCTTTTTTGGACTATTTGGGCAGGTTGGTAAAAAAGATATCCACAAGGAATCGACCGCCATCCAATCGCATCAGTAAATCGCCGTGATATTTCCCAACGATGTATCGAATGCTGCGCACGCCAAAGCCGTGATTGTCCTTGTCCGTCTTAGTGGTGAGCGGCAGGTCATCCTCAAACTCCACTACCTCGCCGCAGTGGTTTTCGATGTGGACATGGCTCCCCTGTCCCCGGCGGCTGATGGTAAGGCTGACGATCCGCTTGTCCTCGTCCGGCTCCTTCATAACGCTCTCGATGGCGTTGTCCATCAAATTGCCGAACAAAGCATACAGGTCTGGGGAACTGAGCGAGGCCAGTGCCTGGCCATCCGCCATACAGCTGAACTTGATGTGGTATTGGCTACAGAGCAGGCTTTTTTCCGTCAACACCAGGTCCAAGGCGTCGTTTCCGGTCTCAAAGGTGTTGTCATAGATAGCCAAGGCGTCACTGACACTTTCAATATACTCCTTCTGACCACTGTCCGCCACCGGAAGGTGAGACAGGCGGTATTTCAGGTCGTGGCATTTGATATTGATGATATTGATGGTCTCTTGGGACAGTTTTTGCTGCTCTTCCGACTGGCGAAGCATCTGTTCCATCATTTCATTCTCACGAAGGATCAAGTTCTGCCGGGACATGAAGTAGGCGACGAAAATGGCCAGCAGACAGCACACGATGGCATACAGTTTGCAGAACACATTTTGCAGCAGAGCGCTGCTTTCCCGGAACACTCGGTCGTCCACCAGCACACTGATAAAAATGACCGTGAACAGTACCCCAAGGGCCAGCACTACCATACGCATATCCCGGTCCCGCACCGTACCCTTACCTGCATACCTTCGGATCACAAGAAACCATATTCCAGCGGAAATGAGAACGTATGGAAGCAGCCGGATGAGAAAGAAGTCTGCCACAGGAGACAGGGACAGGCCAGTGAGCTGACTTATTACTGTGATAGCGCCAAAGGCGATGTGCTGGGTGGCATAACCGCACACCCCAGCGAACAGGATTTCTGCCCATTTTACATCAAAACAAAGGCGCATCGTTCCCAGGCTGATAGCAAACAGAGCGACGTAGTAGAGGATATAGACCACCGGGCCGTTTATCGGAATCCAGGAGAACAGGCCAAAGGCCAGCGCACAGGCCAGGAAGTACCCCGGCAAGGCCAGCAGCAGCCGCACTGCTCCTTTCCCCCGCAGTTTCCACCCCAAGACGTAAACACTCTCGCCAATCAGAAGCTGCATGGCAAACCGAACGCAGGAAATCAGACGCAGGCCGGACATTACAGGTCACCTCCCAGATACTTCAAAAAGTCCTCCTTAAACTCCTTTCGCCGATGACGGCTGACGGGGAGAGAAATTTCTCCCAGCAAAACAGAATTCTTCGTTATCCCCGTGACATAACGCAGGTTCACCATGCACCCATTAAAACATACGGAGAAACCCTCTCCCCGCAGTTCGTCCTCCAGCGCCGCCATGGTTCCCCGCACCCGGTAATCGCCGTCCCTGGTGTGGTAGACCAGATAGTTTTTATCTTTTTCAATATACAGAATCTGTGGCGTGGTTACCCGCACGATCATCTCGTCGGTCTGGAGGACAAAGCTGCGCCGGGTGTTGAGCCGTACAAACCGCATGGCCTTTCGCAGTTTGTCGGCAAAAACGTAGTAGCTCACTGGCTTGACCACGAAGTCCACCGCATTTACCTCGTAGCCATGGATGGCGTACCGGGCCATGTTCGTCATAAAGATGATACAAACCTCCTGATCCATTTTCCGAACCCGACGGGCAGTCTCCAATCCGTCCAGGTGGGGCATTTCTACGTCCAAAAACAAAATATCAAAGCCACCACCATAATGCTCCAGAAGATCCAAATCATCTGAAAAGGTAAATACCTCACAATTCACGCCTGCTTCCTGTTCTGCACGAACCAGGTGTGCTTTTTGAATGCGAATGAAATTTTCATCATCATCCACAAACGCGACTTTCATGCAATCCCTCCTCCCGTATAAACTCTTTTAATCCGATGAAAGCTGAGATGCCCTTCTGATTATAGATTGTCCAATACCAAATCGTCAACGGGAAACAGGTGCAATGCAGTATAGTCCCCGCTGTGACCGGGCTTTGTCGGCGATGCGCGATATAGTCAACACGCCTGAAAAACGCAAGTTACGTCTTTTCAGCCAGCGGGCATAGCCCGCTGGCTGTGTGCTCCACACACCAGTGTTGACTATGAAGTCCGAATCAAGGTCGATTCTGCGGCCTTCCGTAGCGGAGAACCGCCACAGGCTTCAAAAGAATCATTTTGATTCTTTTGAAGTGATTCGACTATAACCCTAACGTTCAAACCCCGTAAACCAATCGGTACTTCTGTTTTCAGTTTAAATGAGATATGCTTAATGCGAGTACACAAAGGGAGGCATATCTATGAAAGACTTTCAACTGCGCAATGACACAAAACTGCTGTTCCGCCATGATCCCGTAGAGGATCTCCGTCAGATTACCTGTGGCAAACGGGTGCTGTTCGTCTACGGCGGAGGTTCGGTTCGGGGAAACGGCTGCTATGATGATGTAAAAAATGCTGTAACCAGTACCGCTGGAACCTTGATCGAACTGGGCGGCGCCTCACGGGAGCGAGCGGAAATCCAGCGAGGCATTCAGGTGGTCAAAGAGCATCATATTGACCTGGTGGTAGGTGCTGGCGGGGCCAGCGTCATGGACTGCGCTAAGCTGGTGGCTTTTGGCTCATGCCATGAGGCAGATTTGTGGGATTATGTAACAGGGGAAAAGAATCCCTACGGCAGAGAAAAGCTGCCGCTGATCCTGATACCCACTTATCCCTCCAGCGGTTCGGAATACGGACTGGGAGCGGTGGCGGCCGATTCCCGCAGCGGCGAATTCGGCACTGCCTATGGCATTCCCGCTGATTACGCTATCCTGGTCCCCAAATATTCCGCGTCGCTCGGCCCGGAAATGACGGCCTACACCGGCCTGGTCACTTTGGTCCAGCTTTCCGCGTCCACCATCGGGGATAAAAACCCGGTGTCCTATGACGCGGGCATTTCCGTGATCCGCAACGTGCTCAAGGCCACGCAGCGTCTCAAAGACGCCCCCGACGATTTGGACGCCAGGGGCGTGATC
>CATJRT010000289.1 GCA_949742895.1 uncultured Eubacteriales bacterium
CCGTTCACACGGTTGTAGGAGGACATAATGGACTTGGCATGGCCCTCCTTCACGGCGATCTCAAAGCCGGTGAGGTATATTTCCCGTAGGGTGCGTTCGTCCATGATGGAATCAGAAGCCATGCGCCGCAGCTCCTGGGAGTTGGCGGCGAAGTGCTTGGGGCAGGCGGACACGCCATTTTTTTGGATGCCTCGCACATAGCTGGCTGCCATTTTGCCCGCCAGGTAGGGGTCCTCGGAGAAATACTCGAAGTTCCGTCCGCAGAACGGGCTGCGCTTGATGTTCAGTCCGGGGCCAAGCAGGACGTGGACGCCCTGGCTGGCAGCTTCCGCTCCCAGGTGTTCGCCGATCTCCTCGCCCAAGGTGGAATCCCAACTGTTGGCGATGGTGGCGGCGGTGGGGTAGCAAGTCGCCGGGACGGAGCCGTTCAGCCCCAGCTGGTCCCCCGCCCCCTCTTGCTTGCGGATGCCGTGGGGGCCGTCGGAGAGGGTCATATTAGGCACGCCTAAGCGCTCCACGCTCCTCGTCTGCCAGAAGTCCTTGCCCGACATCAGATAGCATTTTTCTTCCAAGGTCATTTGGGAGATCAAGTCTTGGTGTTTCACATATTCATCTTCTTTCTGTTCTAATTCGCTGGGGAAACATCGGTTTTGGAAAACTGGTGTAAAGCAAATCCGGCCCGCCCTGTTGGGCGGGCCGGACCCATCTTACACTCGTCGGACCATTTTTATTTATGCTTTCTTTTCTTTCTTCCAACGGCGCACAATGGCCACAGTACCCCACACGATAAGGCCAGCCGCAATGATGCCTTCCCCAATGAGGATGAACCAGTAGTTGGCAAAGGGAAGCTCCCCGACGGCAACGCCATGCACGATGCCGTTCATAGCGTTGGAATTCACCGTGGTGTAAAGGATGTGCTTGATCGCCTGACGCGCGAAATACTGTGAGGCCGGGTTCATCACATCCAGCGGCGCGTCCACCTCAAAGCCGGTCAGCTTGAGGTCCCCGCCCGCTCGGACACACTGCTCAGTGTCCATGGTGCCGCCCCCGTCATAGTCGGTGATGACAGTGCCGCTGAACCCCCACTCATTGCGCAGGACGCCAGTGATGAGGTTGTAATTACCGCCCGCCCAAGTGCATCCGATGCGGTTAAACGCGGTCATGACCGCCATAACGGCAGGGATCTCGGCTTCCGTCTCAGTGAATGTACCCGTTGCTTCATCGTAGTTCTGGACCATGATCGTGGTGGTCCCACGTTCCTCGATGCAGGTCTGGAAGGGTTTGAGGTAAATCTCGCGGATGGCCTGTTCGTTGGCAAAGGTGGCCACATGGCTGCGGTGATCCTCCTGGTCATTGAGGGCGAAGTGCTTGATGTAGGCGTAAACGCCCTTCTCAGCGCAGGCCACCGACGCCTCCCGGGCAAGCTCACCGGACATAAAGCCGTCCTCGGAATAATACTCGAAATTGCGTCCCGCAAAGGGAGTGCGGTGGATATTCATAGCAGGGGCATACCAGCCGGTGATCAGCCCGATGTAGGTATGATTGCCCCAGTTGCCGTCCGCCGCCAGCGCGTCTTCCCCCACATAATAGCCGTGAAGGTAGGAGTTCTCCCGATCCCAGCTGGCAGCCAGGTTGGTAGCGCAGGGATAGGTGATGGAGTAGGGCTCGTGGGTAATGCCGCCTTCATTTAGGCCGGAGGGACCGTCATAATCGATGGCCCGGGGCTTTCCAACATTGGCCGAGCCCAGCGTCTGATACCCGCCGTTGCGGATGATCGTTTCCAGCTCGCTGGTGTCCATCTGGTCGATGAGCGCGTCCCAGCCGCCCTCGGCCTCTACCTCGTCAAAATCCCTGCCGCGGAAGTCAATGAGCTCCAGATCGCCCTTCTTGCCATATACGCCTGCCATAGCCGCCGCTTCTTCCTCGGTCATGGGGTTGAGGGAAGCGCCCACGCCCTTGGCCTGAATGGCATCGCGGATGGCGTCGGAGACTTCGATCTCCCAGGTATAGCCGTTCTTCTCGCTGAACGGGCTTTGCCGTTTGCTGTCCTGATCGCCGTGGGTAACCGGGAAGGTGCCTTCCCAGTCCTGGCGTGTCAGGAACTGGTCCCTGGGGGTCAGCTCGTCATAATGCGCATGGTCGAACTGGTTGGTCACGTCCACACCGGTGAGAGATGTGGCATAGGTCACATTGTCCACGCCGCCGTTCTGGGAATAGGTATAGGTCCACTTGCCAACAAATCCGGCATCCGCCCCACCGAACAGGCCGTCGCCGGTCTGTCCTTCATAGGCCAGGAAGTTGTTGACAGCGGCATGAGCGTTGGCGGCGGCGGTGAGGAGGTAGTCCCCCGCCTCCAAGATATAGGTTTTGGCCTGTACATCGTCATAGGAGACGAAGTCCTTCCGATTTACTGTGACAGTGACAGTTTCAGACTGCCCTGGCTGGATCTCGCCGGTCTTTTCAAAGCCCACCAGGGAGGCGGCAGCTTTTTCCACATAATTGGCCCTGTCATAGTCGGTGTACGGGGTGTTGAGGTAGACCTGCACCACTTCACGGCCCGCGACGGCGCCGGTGTTTTTCACGGTAACCTTGATCTCTACGTTGCCGCCGGCATCCATCTGGCCCATCTGGAAGCCGGACCACTCGAAGGTGGTGTATGACAGGCCGAAGCCTAAGGGGTACTGCACCACTTGGCTGTAATCGTAATCCCCTGCGTTGCCTTGGCCCACGGTCTTGTCATAGTAACGGGTCTCGTAATACTTGTACCCCACGTAGATGCCCTCATCATAGAACACGGCGGCTTCCACGTCGTTCCCGCCGTTCACCAGCATCATATCGCCCATGTTCTGCATGGCGGGGGAGGAAAACGCGTCATAGGCGAAGGTGTCCACCAGGTGGCCGGAGGGGTTGACCTTGCCGCTGAGTACGTCGGCGATGGAGCGGCAGGTGTCACCCCCGGCACCAGGCGCCCAGAGCACCGCTGTGATGCTGGGGTAATTCGCCACCCAGCCCAGCTCAAAGGCATTATTGGTGTTGACCACCAGGATCACGTTGTCAAAGTTGTCGTTGAGGTACTGGATGACCTCCAGTTCCACGGAGTTGGGCTCCAGGTAATGCTTATCCTTGTCCCCGGCCACATCAGTCCATTCCCCCATGTGCCGGCCCAGGTCACGGCCCTCGCCGCCGGTGCGGGCCAGGAAAAAGATAGGGATGGTGCCGGCAGCCTCACTTTTGGCGCTGTCGGGGATGGCGGAGACAGGGGCCTCCCGGATGGTCCAGTCCTCGGCGCCGCCGTACATGATGGAGCCGCCGCCGCGGGTATAGGTCCCATGATTGTCACTGTAGAATTTCCACAATGCCTCATTCACTGAGAAGCCCTGCTCGGTGAGTGCAGTGCGCATATCACTGGAGATGGTGCTCACACCGGAGCCGGTTCCTCCGGCCAGGAGATCCACAGAGGAGGAGGAAAACAGGCTCAGCTTGGAGTTTTCCTCCACGGGAAGGCCCTTACCCCCCTCCGTGTTGTTGTAGAGGAGCACGAAGCCCTCGGCCCCCGCCTTGCGGGTATACGCCTGCTCAGCCGCCTGAAGCGCTTGGGAATCGGTGATGTCCCTGGTATAATAGGCCGCGTTGACGCCGAGATCTGTGCTGTCTTTGCTGAAGTCCGTCTCGCCAAAGATATCGCGGAGCACCAGGTCAAACGAAGATGTGGTCACAACGGAAAGCACGATGGAAAACGCCAGGAGAATTGCCAAAAGAGGCGCGACGATAGCGGTAAACGCTTTTGCGCTCAGTTTTTTCTTCGTTCCCTTTTCTTTTGCCACAAGGAATCCCTCCCAATCATAATCGAAATGCAGAGTTTACAAATTGTCTGTCGGCACTGGAATCTTCTTATTGTCTGTAATGTCCGTGACACCTACATGGGGAATCGTCTTCCACTCCAAATTTCTCAGGAACAGTGTGGCAACGTCCAGAAAGACGTTTACCAGCAGGAAGAAGGGCCACAAGAGAATCGCCGCCATTAGGTTTGCAGGACCAACATTGCGGATACGTTTCCGCTCCAGAATGACCAGCAGCACCGCGCTAAGGACGGTCAGGAGATAGGACAGCATAAACAGCACAAGGGAGATCAGGCCATAGATGGACCAGACCCGGTCGGCGTCATATCCAAACACAGGGCACAGTGCGATACATGCAAGCTGTACCAGCAGCAGGCCGACACTGATGACGCCCAGCGGCAGGATGGTGGCGGATATGTCGAACACGGAGAACCTGCTCTTTCGGTCCAGCCTTTTGCTTGGGAAAAACAGGCTTTTCATTAGCTGCCGGAAACGGGTAAAAAATACGATCATATGCCCACAGGCCCAGCGCTGCCGCTGGCGGAGCATCACCTTCACGGTGAGAGGCTGCTCATCAAAGAATTCGGCGTCATCGCAGTAAAGCACCTTATTCCCCCGGGCGATCTGGTCGGCGGTAAATTCCCAGTCCTCGGTGAGCGTCACATACTCCCAGCCGCTTTGCACCAGCCGGGGGTGGAACAGATAGCCGGTGCCGGATACCCGCGTGCTGCATCCGCAGACCGTGCGCCCCCGTGCCTCAAAGCGGCAGGCGGAGATGAAGTAAATGCCGTAGAGGCAGGACATATAGTTGCTGCCAAAGTTGTGGGAATTGCGGTAGGAGGTAATGACATGCTCCCCGCCTGTGGCCACAAAAGCATCGTTCATGTTAGAGATGTAGCTGGGGGAAAGCACGTTGTCGGCATTGATAATAAAAAAGCCGTCGAACCCTTCTCCGCTCCATTCCGCATTGATCCGGTCAACGAGATACCGGTACGCATAGCCTGCCGTGCGCTCCGCCGGGTTGTTGTATTCGTAGACTACGGCCCCGCGGCCCCGGGCAATCTCAGCGGTGCGGTCTGTACAGTTGTGAGCGGCCACGAACACCCGCAGCTTTTCCTGTGGATAATCATTTTTCCGGATGCTGTCCAACAGGGTGCCGATCACTGCCTCCTCATTTCTGGCAGCTATGATGATCCCATATTTGAGTTGACGGCCCGCTCGGGGATAGGTTTTCTTTTTGAACACGCCAACCAAGGCAAACACACCATAATGGAACAGCAGGAGAAAAAAGCAGCACCAGATGGCGATAAAAATAATTGCAAGAATTGTTAAGTATCCCATGTCATTCCACGCTCATCCATTCCTTTTTCGGTTCGCCACCCGGCGGGGGGCGCGAACTGAACATGATATGCAATCAGCCGGTCAGCCGCCCAGGGACACGCCGGTTGCGGTGGTCTTGATCCACTGGTAGTCGGCGGTGGCATCGGAGAGTGTATAGGCCCCCATCCAGCCCTCGGCGTCGGAGGTGCCGCACCAGTAGTTCATCAGGATGCGGCCAGGGGCGGCGGGCAGCGGGGTATCGGCGCCGGCATTCACCGTATAGACGGCCTCGCCATCCACATACCAGGTAATCGAGTCCTCGGACCAGCTGAAGCCATACTCGTGGAACTCCTCGGAGGCGTCAAAGCCCAGATCATACCAATACTCATGGCCGCCCTGGCCGTTTACAAAGTAGTTGAACTGCACGCCGGTGGTGTCCTTGCCCAAAAACTCAATGTCGATTTCATCCCAGGGATTGGGATTTCCGTCCAGGCCGATATCGTAATTGCCGGTGCAGGTAAAGAAGGTGCTGGCAGTACCGTCCACCTTGGCGGGCTTCATGCTGACAGAATAGTCGCCATAGCCATAGTGGTGGGCGCTGCGGGCCTCGCCGCCATAGTAGCCCTGCTCCACCTCGCCGTTGGCGTCGGCAATGCCCAAATGGAGCTGGTTATCGGAATAAGTGACCAGGTCGCCCTTCCAAAACACGTTGAATACGCTGCCGTTGGACCAGCCGTCAGAGGCGAACACGCTGCCGTCCGCAGGCGCGCCGCTGGCGAAGTTCACGTCCAGACCGTCCATGGTGCCGCCCTCATTGCCGCCCTCATTGCCATCCTCAGTGGGAACCAGTTCGCGGCCCTGGGCGGAGGTCTTGACCCACTGATAATCGGCGGTGGTATCGGAAAGGGTGTAGGCCCCCATCCAGCCCTCGGCGTCGGGGGTGCCGCACCAGTAGTTCATCAGGATGCGGCCGGGGGCGGCGGGCAGCGGGGTATCGGCGCTGGCGTTCACTGTGTAGACAGCTTCACCGTCTACATACCAGGTAATTGCATCCTTGCTCCAACGGAATCCGTACTCATGAAACTCCTCGGAGGCGTCAAAGCCCAAGTCGTACCAGTACTCGTGACCGCCTTGGCCGTCCACAAAGTAGTTGAACTGCACGCCAGTGGTGTCCTTGCCCAAAAACTCGATGTCGATCTCATCCCAGGGGTTTGGGTTTCCCTCCGCGTTGATGTCATAGGGGCCCGTGCAGGTGAAAAAGGTGCTGGCAGTGCCGTCCACTTTGGCAGGCTTCATGCTGACGGTGTAATCTCCATAGCCGTAGTACAGGCCGGTGCGGGCCTCGCCGCCGTAGTAGCCCTGTTCCACCTCGCCGTTGGCGTCGGCGATGCCCAGATGGAGTTGTCCGTCGGAATAGGTGACCTCATCGCCCTTCCACCACACATTGAACACGCTGCCGTTAGACCAGCCGTCAGAAGCAAAGAACGCCTCCACCGGGCCGTTGGAGAAATCGGCCAACATGGCGGCATCAAAGGGCGCCGCTTGGGCATTGGGGTCGGTCGTGGGCGCGCTGCTGGGTTGACTGCTGGCAGGAGTGCAGGCGGCCAGCGCCACCGTCATAGCCAAGGCCAGAAGCATTGCAAGGGTTGATTTCTTTTTCATTGCTCATGATCTCCTTCTCACGTTTTATTCACAACGCGTCGCCGCGTTTATGACCAAATTCTCCAGCCCTCCTATCCCGCTGAAATTTCTTGCATTTGGCACAAAGGATTAGAGGTTGTTTGAAAAATAAATATTGCACAACGGAGTCGGATGTGCAAAAATAGGGATATGAAACGATATGAATTGACAACAGAACAATGGGAGC
>CATJRT010000290.1 GCA_949742895.1 uncultured Eubacteriales bacterium
TCGGGAAACCAGAGATCTTCTTCAGGACCTGTGGGATGCCGCCGAGGGAATCGAGATCGTTCATGCTGGTGATATGCAGAAAGCTGCCGCACAGAAAAAACGGGAGAGAAAACAGGCTGCCCAGAAAAGGAAGATTGCCAGACTTGAGCGGCTGCTTCTGGAAAATGGCCTGGACAAGCTGGAAAAAGCGGACCAACGCCGCATCAAAAAAGTTTTGCCAGCCGAACGAATTGAGGAACTGATATTACAGCGGCAGGCACCGCCTTCAACGGCAGAACAGCTTTGTTTTTACGAAAACGCCCCCATATCCCATACACAAAGGATGTGATCCTATCATCTGTCAAAAATGCTCATCCACAGAACTGATCGACCCGGTTGACCAAAGCGCGGTCTCCTGCGAGTATTGCGGCAAGGATCTCAGCGAGGCCCCCGAAGGGACCATCATCTGCAAAGGCTGCGCCGACCTGCGGCAACTCTGCCAACGGTGCGGGCGGCCGCTGCGGCTGGCGGACTTTAAGGGGATCTTTGTCGGCACCGGCGGCGCAAGGCTGCACCGCGGGGCCGAAAAACAGATCATTGCGCTGCTGCTGGGGCGGCAGAAATAGACCTGGTGCAAAAAAATTCAAGTTGTTTACCGAAAAGGCCCTGCTTTACAAGGATAAAAAAACTTGTAAAGCAGGGCCTTTCTGTGTGTGAAATCAATGTATCCTTTACAGAGAGTGCAAGGGCAGATAAATCCTCATTTTTCTCCCATGCGCTCAATGCAGGCACAGATCAGATCGGCGGTGACATCCTCACCTGCGGAAGCGTCGATGCACAGCTCGTAGCCGTGGGGGTCCCCCCATTCCTGCCCGGAAACGCTTTTGTAATAGGAGGCCCGGGCCGCATCGGAACGGGCGATGCTCCTCCTGGCCGCCTCCAGGGTGTCTCCGTACATCTCCATAACCTTTTTCTCCCGGTAGTGCTTGGGAGCATGGATAAAAACACGCACCACTTCTGGATAGTTTCGCAGTACATAGTCCGCTGAACGGCCGATGAGCACACAGGCTCCTGCGTCTGCAATGTGGCGGATCGCCCGGTCCTGGGCCGCAATAGCACGCTGTATGGGGTCAGTGCTCAGATACAGCTCCCGCATGACAGCATTTTCATCCGAATTGATATTGGAGATAAATTCCTGTGCCAAACCGCTCTCCTGGGCGGCGATGGCCACCAGCTCTTTGTAATAACAGGGAATGTCCAACCGCTTGGCAACAAGCTGGCCAATCCGTTTCCCGGCGGAGCCATGCTCCCGCGCTATGGTGATGATCACGCCTTTCCGGGAGGGGCGGATCACCGCCGCAGGCTTTGCGGCTTTCGCTGTCCGTCCTAACTCCTTCCACACCCGGACCATGACTCGAACGGTTATCAGAATAGCCAGGATGTCCGCAACCGGCGCGGCCCAGAAAATACCGGTTACACCGAAAACGGCAGGGAGCAGCAGAGAAAAAAGGATCAGCAGCGCATCCCGCAGAACAGAGAGGGGGGCCGCAGATTTGGCCTTGCCGATGGACTGTAAAAAAATGGCGCAGACCTTCTGGGCACAGGTGACAACGATAAGAGCAAGGTAAATCCGCAGGCACAGTACGGCAAAAGCAAAGTAAATCGGATCCTCCGCCGAACCGAACATCCGGATAAATATGCCGGGGAACGCCTCAAAGAGAAGGGTGCAGATAAGGCCGACAAGGACCGTCCACTTGATCATCAGCTTCAGCAGCTCCCGCACCCGGCCATAATTTTTGGCGCCGTAGTTGTACCCCACAATGGGCTGTGCGCCGGCGGCGATGCCGATGGCGATATTGAGGACAATCTGAAAGAGCTTCATAATCACTACAAACGCCGCCAAAGGAATGTCCGCGCCGTAAACCGATTGGGCGCCGTATTTCACCAGCAGGATATTGTTGACCACCGTGATAACCACAATGGAAAGCTGGGTCAAAAGGCTGGAAGTACCCAGAGCCATAACAGGCTTCAAAAGGGCTGCGCTTGGTTTGAAGCTGCTGCCTTTTATCCGAAAATTTTTGGAACGGTCCAAATAAGCGGCGCAAATGACAAAGCTGACAAACTGCCCCAAAATGGTGGCCCAGGCCGCCCCCTGGATCCCCATATCCAGTACAAAAATTGCCACAGGGTCCCCGATGATGTTGATGACCGCTCCTGTGAGCATGGCCGCCATCGCGTATTGCGGGCTGCCGTCCGCCCGAATAATGGAGGCCAAGGCGTTCTGCGTCATGGCAAAAGGCATCATAGCGAAGATAATCACTCCATAATCATGGGCCATCTGGAGATTGGCATCGGTTGCGCCGATGAGCCGGAGCAGGCCGTCCCCCCACAGATAGGCAATGGCGGCGACCATCACGCCGGAGAGAAAGCAGCCGCAGATTGCGCTGCCGACGCTTCTGTGGATCTCTTTGGTTTCTCCCCGTCCCAGGGAAACGCTTAACATAGCGGCGGCGCCGTCTCCGAAAAAGAGGCTCAGGCCCCAGCCCACAACGGTGATGGGGAAAATGACGCCGGTAGCGGCGTTGCCCAGATAGCCGATGCCATTGCCGACAAAAATCTGATCGACAATATTGTAAAGGCAGGAAATAATCAGGGAGCAGATACAGGGAACCGCAAACTGCCGCAGCAGCTTTCTCACCCGTTCGGTGCCGAGATATTGACTGTTTTCCATAAAGTGACCTCCTTGGATTCAGACAAAAAAACAGCACACGCAGATGCGTATGCCGTTTGAAAGCTGCACCGACACACCCTGCACCCGTACCGTAATCAGACTTATGCACCGGCAGGTGCTGCGTGTGTCGTTGATTGCCTATTGAATTGATAGAACAAGTATATCATTTCTTTTCGATTTTTACAAAGGGAATTTTGCACAAGGATCGGTCGCTGTTTTCTTGTGCAATTTTTCCGTAAAGAAAGCGCAAAAAGCTGTTGCAAACAGGCTCGCTTTTTCCTATGGATAGGGCAGAAACATAGCCCAATAAATTGTTTGAAGGAGGAATTTCCATGATGCAAAGTCCCTGCCTCTCCGGCATGGCCACAACCGAAAGCCTGCTGGTCCCGGTGGATACCGGCAATAAGCAGATCAAGACCCCGCACCATATCTTCATGGCCGGTCTGACCTGTCACGATAGCTACCCACCCTTTGGGAAGGATGTGATCCAGTACAAGGGGAAATACTACACCCTCAGCGACCAGCGCGTCCCCTATATGCGAGATAAGACCGCCGATGAGCGGTATTTTATCCTCAGCCTGTTCGGCATCGCCCGCGAGCTTCGGGACGCCGGCCTGGACACCGAGGAACGTATGAACATCGTCCTGCTGCTGGGACTTCCCCCCGCCCATTTCGGGACCCAGGAGGAGCGATACAGAAGCTATTTCCATGAATACAGCCAGATTGACTTCCGGTTTAACGACCGGCCGGTTTCCCTTTTTATCAGCGAGGTACGGGTCTATCCCCAGGCATATGCCGCCGTTGCCCCGATGATCTCCCAGCTGCAGGGGTACTCCAAAGCCCTGGTGGTGGATATTGGAGGCTATACGGCGGACATTTTGAAAATCAGCTATGGGATGCTGGACCTTTCCGTCTGCGACTCCCTGGAGTATGGCACCATCAATTTCTACAATCTGGCCATCAAGCGGATCAATTCCACCCTCGACCTTCTCCTGGATGAAAACGATATTGATACTGTCCTCCGGGGAGGCAATTCGCTGCTGGAGGAATCCGTTTCCCTGCAAATCACCAAAATGGCCAGGGAATTTGTGGAGGACTTCTTCAACCGCCTGCGGGAGCAGGGTATCGACCTCAAGACTTATTATACGGTATTTGTCGGCGGAGGCTCTATCCTGTTCCGGCCCTTGCTCGAAAGCTCGGACAAGCTGGGGCGTTACACCTTCGTGGAGGAAATCAAATCCAACGCCATCGGATACCAGCGGCTTTATCAGCTTGGGCTGTGAGGTGATGCCCTATGCCGGATGCAAAAGGCAACCCCTATCGGTTTACCCTGCTCTTTAATCAGACCGATCCGCGGCACCGCCGGGTGGTTGAGATCTTAAACCAGCAGGGCAAGAGCAAAAGCCAGTACATCGTTACCGCCATTCTTCATTACATTGACTGCAATAAACTGCCAGTGGATTCCACCAGCGAGTATCAGTCCCTTCAAAGCCTTGCCGACCGGATCATTGAGCAAACGGCCAAGAGGGTTCTGGACGGGCTGGAAAAAACCGCCATAAGAAGCTCTCCTGCATCAGCGGTACCCGTCCAGCCCGGCCCAAGAGAAACGGTGGCTCCCGGAGAAATTTCGGAAACCGAGCGCAATTTGCTGGCGAGCGGATTAGGTTCGCTGCGCTCCAGAAATAATCGTTAGACCTAATATTCCCCGTCGAAACCTGTCACCAGACGACAGGTTTCTTTTTTTTCGCTTCTCCATATCCATATTCTGACAGTGAATTTTGTCAAAAAATCCTATCCTGTGTCCAGCACGGCCTAAAGAAGGTGACAGAACATAGCCGGGTACAGGAGCCGGGCCCCGCCCTCTTTGCACATTCCCGCAAAAAATGTGCAAAGGAGTCCGGTATATGGAGGACAACAGAAATATCCTGGCGGAAGA
>CATJRT010000291.1 GCA_949742895.1 uncultured Eubacteriales bacterium
CAGCAAGGATAACAGTGGGAGAGCAAATGCCAGAACAAAGAAGCACAGTTTATGTTTAAGGAAATGAAGCTGGCCATTTCCAACACGAACAGCTCCCCGGGCATCTGCTCCTCCCCGTCCCACACCTGGGGGCAGCCGGACATGGTCACCCAATCCCAGTGTTCCCGGGCGTACTGCGCCAGCTCCTCCGCCGTGAAGTCTTCGCAGGGCAGATTGTAGAAGGCGTAATACTCCATCAGCACCTCGGCACACTGGCCGATCACATCGTCCACACTGTCCTCCGGGCCTTGAGTACACACCTGTATGCTGTCCGATATGCCGGTTTTCCAGGGGAGCAAATCAGAGATCAGGAAGGTATACAATCCCTCAGCCAGGAACTCCCTGTGTGGCCTGCCCTGCGTCCAGTCGTAGAATGCCCTCAATTGCTCCGCCGCCGCCCGCGTCTGGTCCATGGAGGTGTACGCCAGCTTCATATAGGTTTCGCCAGTCCATTTCCCTTTGCCGATCTCCCAGGCGTCCAGGTTCCCCCCCACCTTCTGGTAGGCGTCCAGATAGTAGCTCCACACCACGTCCGGGGCGTCGGAGTCCAGCCTGTTGTGGTAAGCCGGCACCGGGTCGCCGCCCCGGGTCACCATCTCCACGTGGAAGGTGGCCTCCGGCAGATCCTTGAACCAGCACAGCCAGGTGTTCAGGCCCTGGGCCTTCATCTCGATTTGTTCCCCGGGATACCGGTTCTCCAGGTGTTCCCGGGCCTGTTCACTGGTGAACAGCCAGGGCCCTTCGTTGCAACCGGACAGCAGGATCAGCGCAGCCAGCCCTATGCCCACGGTGAATATATGCTTGATTTGTTCTACGCTTCTCATTGGCATGGTCTCCTCATCGGTATGTCTCGGCAGCCGTCAGAAAGAATAAAAGCCCTCACGCAAAATCATCGCCACCAAATAAACTGCGGCATAACCGCAGGGCAGCGCCAGCAGGAATGGCAGCACCGCCAAAGCCCTCCACTTCGGGCTGTGCCAGAGCTTCCATGCCGCCCTCAGCAGGAAAACGGCCAGCGCCCCCGCCCAAACTATCATGACGAATATGATGAAATAACCCAGTCCCAAACAGAGTAGCAATCACCAGCAGCATGGACATGATCCGCTGCAAATATTTGTGTTTCATGTGTACTCCTTTCATGGCATAAGAAAAGGCAGGCCGCTTTTGCGGTCTGCCTTTTACAGGTGGTGTAGGTATATTCTTTATTTGGTCGAACCGGGGACCAGCAATTCCTTGATAAAGGCTGTGGCCTCCGGCGCTTGATCCGGATGGTTGGGGTAGGTTTCCCGGAGAAGCATAGTGTGGCTGTGGGTTACATCGTTCAAAGACACATCTACGTGGAGCCATTGTCCCTCCACATAGAC
This sequence comes from uncultured Eubacteriales bacterium, assembly GCA_949742895.1. The sequence goes on from CATJRT010000291.1 coordinate 1,404, forward strand.
CAAATTCCAAGTGTGCGTGTCAGTGCTAATAGTAAAGCAAGGGATGTCCGCTGCCCCACACAGAAACTTGAATGCCACCGCATAGGCCCCGCAGTTTGCTACTAACTCATTGCTGTGAGGAGCAAAGGCTTGTGGTATGCCAGCGTATTCGTTCTCACGATATGCCAGCAGGGAGCAAAGGTAGTCGTTAAGGAACGCTATCCTTTCTCGATCTGAATTCATCTTGTTTACTTCAGCAATAACAGGCTGGATATAGGCCAGCGGGGCTTCAAACTGCGGTGGAATTTTGGAGGACACTGCATAGTAGTCCAGATACTGCCAGTAGTTGGTAAAGTTCTTTGGCACATAATGCTCAAACCACTTTATATTGTCCAACCGCCCCATGACATTTACCACCGCACTATAGTCGGCTCCCTTGGCCACCATGGTGTAGGCGGGCGGGTCGATAGCGTCACCGTCCACGATAGTTTGCCGGATGGTGTTGTAAAGCGCCCGGTCATATACGCCAGTGAACACCGCGGGGTTGGCCTGACGGGAGAAGTCCTCCCGGCTCCAATGGTCTGTGCTGATGGTGTACTCTCCCGAAGACGACGGGGGCGGAGGGCTTCCCTGCTCCTCCAGCTTGAGCGCCTGGTAGATCAGGACGGCCATTTCACCGCGGGTAATCTTAGGTGCCTTGGCTGTGGCCTCGCTAATCAAGCCAAGCCGGGCAGAATAGTCGCAGGCGGTGCCGTACTTCCAATCCTCACCTTCACGGCTCTCGTAACCGCAGCATCGCAGTACCACTGTACATGCCATGGCTGGGGTAACCATGTCGTTGGGGCCGTAGTGTGACTCGTCATAGCCGTTCACCAGCAGGCCGGCAACACAGTAGCCCACATAAGGCTTGGCCCAGGCGGGCACATCCGTGAAGTAGCAAGCCCAGGTGTAGTGTTCCGGGTTGACCTCACCCTCACCGTGGAGACGGGTCAGCAGTGCGGCCATCTCAGCCCTGGTCAGCCCCTTGTCCAGTTTCAGGCTTCCGCTGCCGTCACCTTGATAGATGCCCCGCTCCTGCAGGTAGGCCCCCGCTTCACTGGGGGTCACCCGCGGCGGGTGGGCCGCATAGACAGGGCAGGCCAGCGCCAACAGCAGCGCCGCGCACAGCAGCATGGTAATGAACTTTCTCATTCCAATTCCCTCCTTTTGTATTTATTACCATTACACCACACAGGAGGGAATTTTGCAACCCAGCTAATTAACTTTTTTCGCCTGGACACACCAGCGCATATTCCGAACGTTTTCCACGCAGGTGATCAAAGTAATCATGTCGTCATTGGTACGGCCAAGCCGGGAAAAGTCGGTATCCTCAATCTTCCCGACAAAGAAGACCTCATATGTCCTGGTTCCCAACTGGGTGGTGTAGGTGATCCGGTCTCCGGCTTTCAGTGTGTGTATCCGGCCAAAATGGTTCGTCACACCTCTGTTGTGCCCAGCGATTCCCACATTGCCATCCCAGCAGGACGTGGATTTGAAATGCCCTGCCCCCTTGGCCAAGCTCTCCATACTCTCCGTTTCATAGACCTTCACGTTTACCCCAATGCAGGGGATCTTCAGCCGCCCAATGCTGCCATCCGCATAATACAGGCCATCAGGCAAGGTGAACGGAGTTGAGGGGGTAGTGGCGCCCCCCGTCGGCGGAGTCTCAGTCTGGGCCGGCGGATAATAGGTTGACTCCCCTGTCCCAGGGCCGGTCACAGGTCTGCCTGTCTGGGTCTGCGGAAGCAATACGGTCCCGCTTCCCGTCTGATAGGACTCGGGGCTGCCGAACGGCGGCGGGATCACCGCGGAATTCTTGCTGCGGTCGATATTGCTGCCCTCAGTGGGGCTGCCCCCCACCGTAATCACCGGCTCTACAGACGTGGGCCTGGCGTACAGCGGACCTTCCGGCGCACTGATATTGCACTCAAGGGCCATAGCCGGCGTAACCGATAGGGCAAGCAGCAGGCTAATGACTGCCGCTGTCAACAGTTTCTTCATGGTATGTGCGCTCCTTTCGCTTCATGAACAGATAGGTGCCGCCACCGCCAAGGGCCAGCGCCCCGATGGCGGCGGGCACTGTGACTGCCGCCCAGTGGATAGGCGTGGGTTCATCCTCCGGCTCAGGCACCTCGGGAACCTCCGGCTCAATGGGCGTGCCGGTATAGATGACTGTGTAACGGATAACGGATACCCCGGTCCGATGGAGTTCGCCCACGTAATTGGCGGTGGTCACGTAACCTTTGACATAGCTGGAGGTTTTGGTTCCGCTATAGGTGCATACAGCGGTGAACCGATCCCCAATCTCATAGTCGTCGGCGTTGTAGGTGTTGTCCGTCTGCCACTGAACATCCTGAAGGGTATATGTTCTCCCTCCCTCCGTCACAGTCTTGGGCAGGTAGTTGGTATCCGCGCTGGCCAGGTTGGGATAGCTGCGGGTGGTAGTGACCATTTTGGTGGAACTGCCATACCCGGCAGGCTCAGTCTTGATGCTGTCCAGATCCAGCCGTACTGTGCCGGTGTAGCCTTCCTCGGTCGTGACCTCCTTTTCCTGGGGAAACAGGCCCAGGATCGTCTCCATGTCCTTCTTGCTGCTCTCAGCGGACTCTTCCTGGATAACTGTCTTCGTCTCAGTGCCGATGACCACCTCACGGAGCACATCGGCACGCTCATATTGGATGCCGTCCCGCTGGAAGCTGTCCATGGGGAGGGTAGACGGATCCGTGCTCGGGGACAGGTCATAGACCTTCCGGATCTCCCTTGCTTCCTGATCCACAATGATATCCACCGGAAGCAGAGCTTCGGGATCGGAGAGGTCTGCGGCGGCCCACGCAGGCAGCGCCAGCATGGCCGCCATCAGGATGGATGCCGACAGGGAAATGAGCTTTTTATTCACTGGTTTTTCCTCCTTCTGATTGTCTCCACCGCGTCAGGGATTGTACTGCCCGCCTTGGATCAGCGGCTGCAGGTAGGCCACCGCGAAACCCAGGGTGTTCAGCACCACCCATGTCACCACGATCCGTTTCAGCCAGCTGGTGGCTTCGGATACCGCCCGCTCGTTGCGCGAGATCATCCGCACCAGCAGCGCCACGGACGCGGCCGTCACCGCCACAATGGTGCTGATGCCCACCAGCTCACCATACACATCGCTGATGATACTGGAAAAACGGGACCAAATTGTGTCGCCGCCCGCAGGTGCAGC
>CATJRT010000292.1 GCA_949742895.1 uncultured Eubacteriales bacterium
ACACATCCCAAGCATACTTTGACCTGACTAAAGAATATGGCATTACACCCTCAATGTCAAGACGAGGAAACTGTTATGACAACGCAATGGCGGAAAATTTCTTCTCCATTCTCAAGACAGAGTGTATTTACCGTCAAAAATTAAAATCTTTCCAGCAAGCCAGGGAGCTCATAGATGAATTTATCCACTTTTATCATTATGAACGTATCCAGTTGAAAACTGGAGAGACGCCGCTTGCGCGACGCCTCTCCGCTTAAAATTTCATTCTTCCTACCCAGGGGCCTTTTTGTGTTGTCCGTACAACCTGGGGCGGTGCAGGTGGCCTCTGGGCAGTTTGCTGCGTTGAATCAGGGAACGTTAGGACTGTGCTTGTTCCAGTATGGACAGGGTTATTTTCAGTACCTGCTCTACGGTGGTATTCCCCTCTACGATTTCTCTCAGCGAGATATCAGGCTGCTCCTCAATCGTTTTTGCGATTTGTTCACACGCTTCCGGTCCCAGTACTCGCTTGCGCCCCCTTTCGCTGATGCGCAAATCTACACTGCCGGCTTTGGCCTTTTGCTCTGCCAGTCGATATACCGACGATATCGATACCCCGTGGGCCAATGAAATTCCTTTTGCATCATGTGTTTTTCATATGCTTCTACCAGTAAATTTCGTGCTTCGTTTTGTAGCACCTTCCTCTCCTCGCCGCTATTCTACCACACCCCTTGATTTATTGCCATTTTAGAGAATTGCTCTATGTAACTTGTCGTTTACGGTCCCCGCCGTTCGGGGCAACTTCCTTACAGGAGCTCCCCCGAAGGCGGGGGATAAAGTTGGATGTTCCATCCGCGATGCTCACGACGGCTCAACGCATAAGTGAGCACACCAGCGACGCGCCCAAGTAGGAGAAGAGCATAAAGAGATAGAGCGCCTTTACCTTCTTCATACCAGCGCCTCTCCTCCCACGGCACCCAGCAGTTCCCGGGCGTAGGGCAGCTCCAGAATGGCATTGCACAGGGTGTGCCACTCGTCCAGCTTATGGTTCCGGCGGGCATAGTAGATGTTGGACAGCACCTCGTAATTCATGGTAATGGTGCGCATCTGATCGTAGCTGGAGGGCAGGAGCTGGATGAGGTCGTACCAATAGGCCTTGTCCTTGCGCTCCATGTAGCGTAGCCGCACCGTCTCCAGGTAGGCCATGTATCCCTTGAATTGCTCCAGGGACTCCGGGGTGAGGTGGTCGGTGGAGAAGTCGGACAGTGCGAAGGGCCGGGAATGGAGTTTGTGCATAGTGGAGGTGGAGTTGGCCACCGTGCCCACCTTATAGGTATCGAATTCCTTCCACCAGTACATGGGGGCGGTGATATCCATGGATACGATGATCTGACGGATGAATTTGCGGTGGTCGCTGCCTGCGGCGCACAAGCGCACCGCCAGGGACAGGTCGTTTTCCCCCAGTACGTATTGGCCCGCCTCGTCGTAGCTGCTGTCCATCCGCGCCCAGCTGTTCAAAGGGTTTCTGGCCCCCCGCATGGCATTTTCCAAGTTCATAACGCTGACACGTTCCACTTTGAGCATAATGGGTTCCTCCTTGATGATACGGCACAGCGCCGCCCGCCTGGGCGGCGCTGTTTTGTTTGAGCGTCAGTTTACGGAGATGTATTCGCCCATGATGTAGCCGGTGGCGGTGGTCCCGCCGCTGGCCCGGTAGCTGATTTCATACCAGCCGCCCCCAGCGTCGGACACGATGGTGACCTCGTTGCCGTTGGTCAGGCTGGCCTGTACCTCGTAAGTGGTGCCCGGACCAGAGCGCACCCGCAGTCCGCCGTCCGCACCAATGATGGTGCCCTTGACCCCCGGCGTCAGGCTGCCGGAGGGAGAGGCGGTAGGCTGGGTGGTGGGTTCAATGGACGGCTCAGGCTCGTCCGAAGGCTGGACGGTAGGCTCGACAGAGGGGGCCTGCGTGGGCTGGACGGAAGGGTCCTCAGAAGGCTGTTCAGCCGGTGTGCCCCGGCAGTAGACCTTGCTCTCCATGCGGATGCCCTCAATGTCGGCGGTGATGACGGCCATGTGTAGCCGGTCGGTGGTGTTGACGTTGGTAACCTTGCCGTTGGCGTCCACCGTGGCCCATTCAGGGTTGGAGGACGACCAAGTGATGGTCCCGGTCCAGTTGGAGGGGTTGAAATTAAATGTAATGGTGTGGGATTCGCTGGGCTGCAGGGTGAAATCATTGTCATAGCGCCCTCGGAAGGTGACGGAGAGGAGTTGATCGGGGTCTGCCGGAGGCAAAGTGATCTGGACCTGTCCGCCGTCGCTGGGTTGGGTGTCCGGGTCTGTAACGGGGGCTGTGCTGGGATTCACCGCAGGGTCCACCGACGGCTCTACCAGGGGATCATCGCTGGGGATGATGACCGGATCACTGGGCTGGAGGGAGGGCTGCTCGGACGTTGTCCCAACCGGGTCCCTCTCCCCGCGAAGCTGGGGATAGATCACGGTGAATACGATGATGAGCGCCGCAATGATGATGATGAGCGAGCACAGGAAGGTAATGAGCCTGGGCCAGTTTACTGGCTCCGGAGCCCTGTGAGCGCCCTGGTTCCCCGCCAGCCGCTTGCCGCCCTTGGGCCGGACAGCCTGTGTATCATCCTCTGGCTCATCGTCGAACAGGTCCTGTCCATCGAATACGTAACCGTCGTCGAATTCGTCTTGGCCTTTGACGGGATCAGTGTCCCTGGGATCGTTTCTTGCCCCGCAGAAGGGGCAGCGTTTATAAGTGACACTGTAATCCTCGCCGCAGACGTTACAGTGGATGAGATTGCCGCGATGGGGCCTGGAAGCCATGAGCCGGTACCTCCTTGACAGGTTGTCGAGATTTGTCAGACTTATTTAATAGTACACTGTTTGGCCCCGTTCGTCAATCCCCTTTCCGCGTACATTATGTAAACTTTTTGCAGCGGAATATTCACTCTTGCGGTGGGACGCGCTGCGTATTATAATAATAAAATAGCGAAAAAACGACAGAGAAAAGGAGCGTGCCTGCCATGGCTCAACCGTTAACACCTGCCGCCGCCCACAGGCAGTACGATGAGGGGATGACCGCCTTCCGCCGCCAGATCGCCGACCCCGCCGCCCGCGTGGCCTTTGGCCGGGATGCCGACGGCTTCATGCGCCAATGTGCCTGCGGCGTCTGGCATACCGACCAGGGGATGACCCCCCTCCATGTGGAATACTACAACGCCATCTATTCCAAGGGCAATCCGGTGCCCACCGCCCTGTACTGGGAGCTGGCTTCCCAGGTAGAAAACTACCCCGGCTTTGCCCTGCCCAGCTTCTTCCGGCGGCTGGTGCAGGCCGACCTGGAGCGTGGGAGGAGCCAGAGCCGTCGTTTTGTAGACACCTTTACGCTGATGCTGCTGCTGTTCGCCGCAGCAGACGGCAAGGTGAGCGAGGCGGAGGCGGGATTTGTCAATTCCTGCGCCGACTCCCTGTCCGCCTATTGTGACCACGCTGGGGTGTCCGGCGGTAAGTCCGGGTTGGACGTCAACGAGTTTGTAGCCCGGCGTACAGACGGTAAGCCCGTCAGAACCGGTCGCCCGGAGGACGAGGCGGTTTCCCCCGCTCCGGGCAAGGCAGCGGAGGAGGCGGAGACCCCCGCCGACCCTGAGCAGACTTTGGAGGAGCTGCTGGCCCAGTTGGACGAGCTGTGCGGGCTGGACAAGGTGAAGGAGGACGTGAAGAGCCTCATCAATCTGGTGAAGGTGCGCAAGCTGCGCCAGGAGGCAGACCTGCCTGTGCCCCCCATGTCGCTGCACCTGGTATTTATGGGCAATCCCGGTACCGGCAAGACCACCGTGGCCCGGCTGCTGGCGAAGATATACCACTCCATCGGCGTACTGAGCAAGGGCCAGCTGGTGGAGGTGGACCGCTCTGGGCTGGTGGCTGGCTTTGTGGGGCAGACTGCCCTGAAAACCCAAGAGGCCATCGACAAGGCTCTGGGCGGAGTGCTGTTCATCGACGAGGCATATGCCTTGGCCAATCAGGACAACCCCAACGACTTCGGGCGGGAGGCCATTGAGGTACTGCTCAAGGGGATGGAGGACCACCGGGACAACCTGATCGTCATTGTGGCGGGATACACCGACCTGATGGGAGACTTTATTCACGCCAATCCCGGTTTGGAGAGCCGATTCAACAAATATTTCTATTTTGAGGACTATGACGGGGGCCAGTTGGCGGAAATTTTCCGGTC
>CATJRT010000293.1 GCA_949742895.1 uncultured Eubacteriales bacterium
CCGCTGTTCCGCGTCCACGCACATGGTTCGGAATTTGTAAAACTGAAACTCTTTTCCGTTCTTCCCACACCGGATCTGGGAATAAATCGGTCCGCCGTGGGGATCGTCCAGAACAATCAGAAGAGAAATCAGCATCAGCAGCGGCAACAGCACCACCAGCGCCAACGCAGACAGGAGGATATCCTGAGCCCGCTTCACAGCCAGGTAGAGGCATTTGCCGGGGACATGCTCCGCGCCGGCCGCTGCCTCAGTTTTGCAGTTGTCCACAGGCTCTCCTCCTCTCTTTTCAGCCTTCTTTCGCTGGCTCATAAAACTCCCGGATCACCAGCTCCTGCAAAGCGTCCTCGTCCACGCGAAATTCCACATGCGCCTTCCCCATTACGGCCTCGCCCTCCGGGGTGACTTCCTCCTCCATCGTGAAGCTTCCGACATCTTCAGCCAACTGAGCCAGCTGCTCTATCGTGCAGTCGGAGTCCATATACTCGTTGACACTCAGCAGCGAATTCAGAATAAAATCCTCATCCCGGTCCAGCAGGGCGGACATCCGCTTTTGCAGCCCATTCAGGTACTCCCTTTGCCGCTCCATCCGCTCCAGGTTGGTGCTGTCCCCTACCCACCAGCGGGTCCGGACATAGTTCAGCGCATGTTCGCCCATCAGGGTGACAGTCTCCCCCTGTACCAGGGTGGGGTCGATGGCGGAGAAGTCATCCTTGACCTCTACCGTCACCCCGCCAGCCAAATCGTTGAGTGCAATCAGCCCGTCCATGGTCAGCGTCACATAGTGCTCAACCTTCACTCCATACAGCAGTCTGGACACCCCGTCCGCCGCCGCCCTTCCGGCGGTCTTCTGATTTCCGGTGCAGGCCTGGGCGTGGGCATAGGCCAGCGCCAGCTGAGCCTGATAGGTCCCGCTGGGCCGGCCATACCGATCAAAATCCTGAATTTCCGCCATTGTATCCCGGTTTAACAGTATGGGTTTACAGGTCTTTGCCGCCCGGTCAAGCCGCAGCAGCAAGATAAAGTCGGACTGGGCATGTGCTCCGCTTACCGAAATGCCCTCCATCTCCGAACGGTCCAACCCTAATACCAGAACCGTTTCCACATCTTCTCGGGGAACATACCAGCTCCCCTGGTAATAGACCCGTTCCTCGTTTGGAGGCGTCGGACCGCTCCCGGAAGGGCTGATCCCCTCTTCCCAGCGGTGGAGCAGCAGCATCCCCGCCAGTAAGATGGCCGACGCCGCCAGCAGACCGGCGACAGTCCGCAGTATCCTTCGGTCTATGTGAACCCGCATTTCAGCAGCCGGACTTTTTTGTCTTTCTCAGAACCGCCGCACCACCGACGCCGATCACTGTAGCCGTTAAGGCCATCAGCGCTGTGCCGTCCTGGCCATCCACTCCCGTCTGGGGGGAATTGCGATTCGCCAGGGGAACCTCGTCATCCAAAATATAGATAAATTCTTCCTCCTCCGGGTCCCATACCTTAATATAGGTCTTCGGCACACCGTCCTCTTCAATCGTGATCTCCTCCGGGCTGTCCGGGTCGTTGGGGTCGGGCAGCTGAGGATTCGTCGGGGGCGTGTCTGGTTCCGTGGGAGACAGCACAGGGTCTGCGGGCTGTGTCTCAGGTCCTGCGGGCGCAGCCGCAAGAGCGGCGGGGCCCATCAACAGCCCCAGAAGCAGGGCGGTGCTCAAGCATGCAGTCAACTTTTTCATATCGATCTTCCTTTCTTGCAATTCCTATTCGTTTCACAAGACCAGTTCGGTCTCCTTGGCCAGAATCAGATAGCGCTTTTGATTGTTTCCGCTCAAGCAGGTGGACAAAATCAACAGTCGATCCTCCGGACCGGCCTCCACCGTCTCGTTTACATTGGCAATCAGGGACCGGACGGACAGCGCCGCATCCAAAAACGCCTGGTATATGCTGGGATTGCTGAAGTCGTGATAATACAGGATGTGCTTGCTGCTATAGGGAACTGCGGCAAACACCTGGTAGTGTATCTCCCGCTCCGGGAGGTAGATGATGATCTCCTCCCGCTCCTCCATGCCCTCCGGTGTGGAGTAGATATCCTGGAGACTTCCAAACATCGCACCGTTTTTGATCCGGTGTCCATACACAATCGTAACCGGGTCGTCGAAGTCTCTGCTGTTGAACTCGCTCTCTGTGAAAATACAGCCCTTCTGATCCCGCTTCCCCGCGCTGTCCCGCTGAAGGTAAAATTCGTTATCACCCTCTCGCTGGAGAACGGGATAGCTCACCTCTGTTCCAGGGATGTAAATCCAGGCGTAAATGTCCGGATTCATCTCCCTCAAAGCCGCAAAATCCACAGGACTCTCATAAGCTTCCGCCTCCGGCAGGGCCGGCATCGGCCTTGACGGCTGTGCCTCCCGCTTTTTCAGCGACTCCTGAACCATTGATTCGGCTGTCTCTCTGGGCCAGTTTTGCCACAGCAGCGCCCCGCATAATATACAGGCCAGGAGCAGAAGCGCGCCTCCAGCTCTATGCCAGCATCTCATCCCATCCCCCTCTCCCCAGGAGGTTTTTTTCATTTTCTTCCAGGCGTTCTCTGTCCCCCGCCTGAAGCAGGGCCAGTGCCTCCCCCAGCCGGGGCGGCCGGTTCTCCATATTATGGCAATCCGAACCCAGCATGTGTACCCGCCCTTTCCGCAGCAGCTTTAGTGCCCTGCGCCGAGTCTGCCAGCGCAGGAAAAAACTGGCGCTGCACTGGTTCAGCACGCCCCAGCCCTCCAGCATATCCCAGGTCTCAGCTGTCTGCCAGCGCAAATACCGCTCCACATGGGCCAGCATTACCCTCAGCCCTGTCCGGGCCTGGAGCTCCCACACCTCACGAAGCGCCCGCCGGCTCCATGGGCAGAAGGGCATCTCTAACAGCAGCAGTTCCGTCCCCTTAATGCAGAGCGCCTCCATCCCCTCCGACCGGCTCATCCCATCAAAATAGCAGACCTCCGCGCCCAGCCTTACCTCCGGCAGACCGGGATTCCAGATTTCTTTCAGCAAGCCGGCCGACGCCGCTCTCCGCCTCAGAAACTCCGCCGGGCTGTTCTCCTGGGCGTAGAAATGGGGGGTGGCCGCAATACAGGTAATCCCCTGCCGCGCCGACTCCTCCAGCATGGCCAGGCTCTCTGCGGCACTTTGGCTTCCATCATCCATTTGGGGCAGGATGTGGGTGTGGATATCCGTCATTGGCTCTGCTCTGTCCGAGCCGCCGCGCTGTACTGCCCACCATACCCATAGCTCTTTTTATATTTGTACTTTCCGCCCTGGCCGTCCGTGCGGGTCAGCACAAACCCCAACACCTTCGCTTCCACGTATTGCAACTGGCGCAGCGCCGCTGATACCGCACTCCGGGCCGCGTACCCCTCGCGCACCACCATCAGCATTCCATCTGTCAGCTTGGACGCCACCAGGCTGTCTGAAACCTCGTTGACCGGGGGCAGATCCAGCAAAATGAAATCAAAGCCCCGGCTCAGGTGTTCTATCGTCTGGCGCATCTGGTGCGACCCCAGCAGCTCCGAGGGGTTGGGCGGAATGCTCCCAGCGCTCATAATCCACAGCTTTTCGTGAATGCCGGACATTTGCAGGATATCCCCGCCGCTGCACATCCCTACCAGCAGGTCCGACAGGCCCTGCTTCCCCGGCAGTCCCAGACGCCGGGCCGCCGTCGGGAGGCGCATATCCGCCTCCACCAGCAGGGTCTTCCGCCCCGACTCGGCCAGCATGTATGCCAGATTCAGCGCCGTTGTACTCTTTCCCTCGCCG
>CATJRT010000294.1 GCA_949742895.1 uncultured Eubacteriales bacterium
CTCCGCCTTGCCCTTCCACTCGAAGCGGTACTTTTCAAAATCGTTGTCGATGTACTCCCCGCACAGCCCCAGCAGCTTGTCAATGTCCAGCTTGCCCTGGTTGAAGCACTCCGGGAACACCCCGCGGAGCTTGTCCAGGTTGGCGCGCTCCAGATCCATGGAAAGGCCGTCTAATGTGTCAGGCATTGTCTGCTTCCTCCATTATTTTGAACTCCAGCTCTTCACTAAACAGCAGGAATCGCTCTTTATTACCATTGTGCAGCCGTGGGCTGCGGCCCAGTCTGCCTCCCGCCGCTGGCAAGTAAACAACAGGATCTGCCGTTCCTGCGCCAACGTTTTGAGATAGTCCAGCGCCAGCGCCATCCGGCCATCGTCGAAGGCCGCCAGCGCATCGTCCAGCACAAGGGGCGCGTCCGGCAGGGTCAGTCGGCATATCGCCAGCCGCACCGCCAGGTAAAGCTGCTCCACTGTGCCAGTGGACAGGGCCAGGGTGGACCGGGGCAACAGACCGTCCCGCCGGGTGGCTTGGGCGGAGAAATCCCGTGCCAAGGACAGCACAGGATACTGCCCTCCGGTGAGGGCTGCTAAGACCGCTCCCGCCTCCTGGTTCAGCGACGGGGAGAACCGCTGGCGCAGGGCGTCGTTGGCGGCAGACAGGGCAGAGAGCGCCAGGTCTATCGCGTCGTACTCCTCCTGCCGCTGGGCAAGATGGCCTTCCAGCTCGCTCAGCCGGGACTCCAACGCCCCACCGTCCCCCATGTGGGCCAAGGCTCCTTCAGCACGGGCCAGCTCGCCCCGCACCCGCTCCAGCTCCCGCTCCACCGCACCCAGCCGGGCGGCAATGGCGGTCTTAGACTGGGCGGGAGTATGTAAAAACTCCAGGGTGTCCGCAAGCTGCCCGCCCTGAGCGGCGAGATCGTCCATCCGGCGGCGGGCGGCGGCTTCTGCCACCCGGGCCTGCTGCGCCGCCGCCAGCGTTTCGCGGTAGCCAGCGGCTTGGCCCATCCAATCTTCCTCTTCCGGGACGGGGACGAGCCGACAGGCCATCCGCTCGTCCTGGGCGCGGCGGATCAGCTTCCAGCCATGGAACAGGCAGAACACACAGGCCAGCACTGCCGCGCCGCTGAGAGCGGTCAGCGGGCTTCCGTCCATAAGCTGTATGGCAAACATCATCAGCATCGCCGCACCAAAACAGCCGCCCACCAGCAGTTCCAGCTTTCCCCGAACGCGATGTTTCTCCGCCTCAGCCCGCCGCGCCTCCCGGCGGCGGTTCTCCTCCTCCGCTCCGTTCCGCTCGCGCTGCTTCTCCTGGGCGAAGGCCCACGCCTCCTCCCCGGTCATGGTCCCGAACACTGGATGGGGCTTATCCTCCGGAACAGCGGCCTTGGCCTGCTCCCACTCCAAATACGCCCCGGCATAACGGCGGTTCAGCTCATGCCGCTCGATGCGCCGCCAGACATCCAGCTCACCTTGCAGTCCATCCCGTTCAGCCTCCAGGGCCGCGCGTCCCGCCTCCGCTTCTTCCCTGCAGCACTGGGCCTGCTCTCTGTCCTGGCGGGAGCGGAGCAGCTCTGCCCGCTCCTCCTCGATCTGGGGGATCAGACCGTTGGCCCGGTTGGCCCGGCGGCGGTTGCGCCAGTCCTTCAGGGTGCGCTCCGCGGCGGAGTAGGACACGTCCTCTTCCCCGGAGGTAGCCAGGGCCGCGACCCGGGCCTCCAGCTCCCCGCTTGGGGCGATGGCCGCGCCCCCCTGGCCCACGAAAGCGGAACGGAGGAACACCTCCCGGCCCGCGCCGGTGAGCTGTTCCCCCACGTTGGCGGCGGTGAGTCCGGGGACCGGGTCGCCGGTGGCGGTGTACACCGCCTCGAACCCGCCGAAGGGGTTGGATCTGCTGGCAAAGCGGCGGATGGTCACGTCTTTCCCCTGCCACTCCACCTGAAGCTCCCCCGCCATGGGTGCGCCGGACCAGGGCTGATAGCGGTTCTTGTCCGCCAGGAAGCCCGTCTTGTCCCGCTCCCGTGTGTCGATACCATAGAGCATGGCCTTCAAAAATCCCGCCCAAGTGGACTTGCCCCCCTCGTTCGGGGCGGAAATGACGGTCAGACCTCTGTCCGGCTCCAAAACAGCGCCGTCCAGAGCGCCGAAGGTAGCGGTCATCCTTTTGATCTTCATGGCCGGACGTCCTCCCCTCCCTCCAGCGCCGCCAGCCCAAAGCGGACAGCCAGCAGCAGCTTGCCCTCCTCCTCTTCACCGGCGGCCCCATCCAGGCGACTGCGCATCTCCCGCAGGAACAGCCCAGTAAGGGAGTCCTCTGACTCCCGCGCCCACAGATCGGTGGGCAGTGTGGTGCGGTCCCTCAGTTCTACATGGAAAAACCGGGGTGCAGCCTGGGCCGTCATGGCCTCCAGGTCGGGGGCGAATCGGCTCTCGCCGGTGAGCAGGAGACGCACCAGATCAGGGCTCTCTCCCTGGGACAGAGCGGATATAAAGTCACCTATATTCACGGCTTCAATGCGGTATTTTCGATTGCATATGGGGACGAATTTTGCCGCCACGGGCTGGCCACCCAGATCAACAGTGACCATGGCAGGGCC
>CATJRT010000295.1 GCA_949742895.1 uncultured Eubacteriales bacterium
CCGTTCCCTACAGTGCCGGTATCCGGGTGAAGGACGGCGACCGGGCGACCAAGGGCCAGCGCTTGACCGACGGCGCACTGTCCCCCCATGAAGTGCTGCGCATCCGGGGCGTGGACGCGGTCCACAACTACCTGATCCAAGAGGTCCAGAAGCCCTACCGCCAGCAGGGCGTGGACATCAACGACAAGCACATCGAGGTCATTGTGCGCCAGATGATGCGCAAGGTGCGGGTGGAGGAGTCCGGCGATTCTGAGCTGCTGTCCGGCTCCCCCGTCGATATCACTGAGTTCCGGGACGCCTGCGCCGGGGTCAAGGCCCGGATGGAGGCGGGAGAGAAGCAGGAGACGGGCGAGGAGCTGGTAATGCCCACTTGCACCCGCCTGTTGCTGGGTATCACCAAGGCGTCTCTGGCCACGGAGTCCTTCCTGTCCGCTGCCTCCTTCCAGGAGACCACCAAGGTGCTCACCGAGGCGGCAATCAAGGGCAAGGTGGATCATCTGCTGGGTCTGAAGGAGAACGTCATCATCGGTAAGCTGATTCCGGCCGGTTCCGGTCTGGCGGCCTACCGCAAGTTCGACGAAATTGAGGACGAGGTCCATGAGGAGCCCCGGGAGGACAACCGCTACCGCACCATTGCGTCCATGGCCGAGGATGAAGAGGAACCCTCTGTCCTGGATCCGGACGAGGACGCCGATGAGCAGGATGGCGATGATGAGGTCCTGTCCATCACCCTGGAAGGTGACGATGGGCTGGATATGGCTGACGATTCCGAAGAATAAGCAGAAAAAAGGTCCCCATTGCAGCGCAATGGGGACCTTTTTGTATTCAGAAGGGAAGCAGCTCCAGATGCTCCAGCAGAATCTTCAGCCCGATGAGTACCAGCACCACGCCGCCGAATAGCTCCGCCTTGGATTTGTAGCGTTCGCCGAATACATTGCCGATTTTCACCCCCACGGCGGAAATCAGGAAGGTGCATACGCCGATCAGAGTTACGGCAGGGATGATGTCTACCCGGAGGAAGGCAAAGGTAATGCCTACCGCCAGCGCGTCGATGGAGGTTGCCACTGCCAGCAGGAGCATACTTAGGACGGAAAGGGATGGGTCGTAGCCCTCTTCGTCTCGGCTTAAGGACTCCCGGATCATGTTTCCGCCGATGAAGGCCAGCAAAACAAAGGCGATCCAGTGGTCTACGGCTACGATCATGTCGGCAAATGCGCTGCCCAGCAAATAGCCGATGGCAGGCATCAACGCCTGGAAGGCTCCAAACCACGCGCCCACGATAAAGGTGTGGTGCAGCTTCAGCGATCGGATGGACAGCCCCTTGCAGATGGACACCGCCAGTGCGTCCATGGACAGCCCCACAGCCAGAATAAACAGTTCAGCATATCCCATTGAAAGATTCCCCTTCCTTTGTATAAAGGTATGCGGGACAACAAAAAAGAGACTATACCCGCACCCATGCGGATAAGTCTCGTCGTCAGAGCAAAGTCCATTCCATTCGGGATGTCCGTAAGGACATCCCTCACTCTGCTCCCTTGCTCCTCCTTGTCCCAGAAAGCCAAAGGATAGCTTTTCGTAGGCCCATTTAAGGACTGCTGTACGGCCAGGTGAATCGTTCACCAGTATGTTGACCGGACTGCGGCGCTTCATGGAACGCCGCCGACTACTCCCTTATCTTATTATATATTCTACCCCAAAATTGGGAGGTTAGTCAACTGCAACCATTTGTGGTAAGGCTCACAGACAGAAATATTTGAATAATTCTTGAACTTTTACAGGGAGTAGTTGCGTTTATCAATCTAAAAGTATATCATTTAATTGTTCAGAAACACATATAAAACATTGCGCAAATACGGAACGGTCATAATGTGTTAGAGGAAGGCAGTCCGGTCTATCCCTTCTGGAATGGAGAGAAAATGAATGAGTTACATATCCTTTGAAAACGTAAAAAAGGAGTATAAAATGGGCGAGGTCACCATCAAGGCGGTGGACGGGGTGGATTTCGTCATCGAGAAGGGGGAGTTTGCCATCATTGTGGGGCCGTCCGGCGCGGGCAAGACCACGGTGCTCAATATGCTGGGCGGGATGGACGCCTGTTCCGGCGGCGTCATCACAGTAGACGGCGCGAGGGTCAGTGGCTACAATGGGCGGCAGCTCACGACCTACCGCCGCCACGACATCGGCTTTGTATTTCAGTTCTACAACCTGGTGCAGAATCTGACAGCGCTGGAGAACGTGGAGCTGGCGGCACAGATCTGCGACGATCCCCTGGACGCCAAAACCGTGCTGGAGCACGTGGGGCTTGGCGGACGACTGAACAACTTTCCGGCCCAACTTTCCGGCGGAGAGCAGCAGCGGGTGGCCATTGCCCGCGCTCTGGCCAAGAATCCAAAGCTGCTGCTGTGCGACGAACCCACCGGGGCGCTGGATTACGTGACGGGCAAGGCTATCCTGAAGCTGCTTCAGGATACCTGCCGCCAGCAGGGGATGACGGTGGTGGTCATCACCCATAACACTGCCCTCACACCCATGGCGGACCGGGTCATCCACATTAAGAACGGCAGGGTAGAGGCTATGGAACGCAATGACCGGCCCGTTCCGGTGGAGGAGATTGAATGGTAAAGCGAAAAAACCGCCTGACCACCGATGCGGTGCGGGAAATCAGGTTTACGTTCAACCGGTTTTTGTCTATTCTGGTGCTGGCGGCGCTGGCAGTGGCCTTTCTGGCCGGACTGCGGGCCTCCGCGCCGGATATGCAGTATACGGCGGACAACTACTATGACCGCACCCATTTTATGGACGGCTACGTGCTGTCCACCCTGGGGCTGGCTCAGGAGGACATTGACGCGCTGGCATCTGCGCCGGGAATAGAGAGGGCCGAGGGGGGCCGGACGGTGGACGCCACTGCGGTGGACCGCATCGTCAGCGTGCGCTCTATGCCGGAGGAGCTGAACCTGCTGGAGCTGAAGGAGGGGCGTCTGCCTCAGGCTGCGGACGAGTGCGTCACCGAACGGCTGCTGCTGATCGAACTGGGGCTGGAAATCGGCGACCGGCTGGAACTGACCATGGATGGGGACAGCGGGGGCGACTTGGCGTGTACCTCCTACACCATAGTGGGTGTGGCGAACAGTCCCCTTTATGTTGGCACGGACCGGGGGACCTCGTCCCTGGGCAAGGGATCGGTGGACGCCTTTGTCTATGTGCCGGTGGAAAACTTCACCTATGACCACTATACGGTGGCCTATTTTACCGGGGAGGGCATGGAGGCGCTGGCCAGCTACAGTGACGCCTATGACGACCGGGCGGAGGCGCTGATCAACAGTCTGGACGGATTGGCAGAGAAGCGGGCCCGGCTGCGGTACAACAGCCTGATTGGAGACGCACAAAAGGAATTGGACGACGCACAGAGGGAGCTGGATGATGCCAAGGAGAAGGCGGATGCGGAGCTTGCAGACGCTTGGAAAAAGCTCCAGGATGCGCGGCAGGAGCTGGATGACGGCTGGGCGGATTATCGCCAGGGACAAGCCGACCTGGAGCGGGAGGTGGCGGATGCCCGGCGGAAGCTGGCCGATGGTCGGGTCAAGCTGGAGGATGCGCAGAAGGAGTTGGAGGATGGACGCGTCCAGTATGAGGAAGGGTTGGCGGAATATGAAAGCCGCTTTGAGGAATATGAGGAGGGCGTGACCCTCTTTGAGAGCGGCAAGGCGGAGTATGAAAAGAATTTTGCCGAATTCCAGGCGGGTAAGGCAGAGCTGGACGCCCAGCAGGAGCAGGTAACAGCGGGCTATGCACAGTATAACGCAGCCCTGGCGCCGTTGGTTGGTACTCCGGCCTACGACGTGGCAGTGGCCCAAATGGCGGAGCAGAAGGCCCAGTTGGACGCTGCCCAGGCGCAGCTTGACGCAGGCTATGCCCAGCTTGCCCCGGTGGAGGAGCAGCTTGCCATGGCCAAGTCGGAGTTGGATGGAACCGAGCTGGTGCTGGCTCAGGGCAAGTCGGAGCTGGATGGGGCCAAGGCCGTATTGGACGAGACCGTGCAGCAGCTCAACGAGGCCCAGCAGGAGATCGATAGCGGCTGGGCGGATTACAACAGCGGCCTGACGGAGCTGGAGACGGCCCGCCAAGACGGTCTGGCAAAGCTGGCCGACGCAGAGCGGGAGCTGAACAATGGCGAGGCGGAGTACGCCGACGGCTTGCAGGAGTATGAGGACGGCAGAGCGGAGGCTGATGCGGAAATTGCCGATGCCCAGCAAAAGCTGGACGACGCACAGGATGAGCTGGACGATGTGGAGGAGTGCGAGTGGTATGTGCTGGGCCGGAACACCAACGCCGGATTCGTAGGCTACTCCCAGGATACAGAACGGGTGAGCAATTTGGCCACCATTTTTCCCATCATTTTCTTCCTGGTGGCGGCGATGGCCTGCCTGACTACTATGACCCGGATGGTGGAGGAGCAGCGCACCCAGATCGGCGCATTGAAAGCTATGGGCTTTTCCCGGCTGTCCATCTCGAAAAAATATATCGGCTACGCCTTTCTGGCCAGCCTGATCGGCGGTGTGGTAGGACTGGGCGTAGGCGCGACCCTGATCCCGGCGGTGGTGGCCAACGCGTTC
>CATJRT010000296.1 GCA_949742895.1 uncultured Eubacteriales bacterium
CGGGTGGTGGACGATGCCAGCGTGGACTTCATGGCCTTCCGCTACCGGGACAGCTCGGTGTCCCCGGCGCTGATGGCCCTGCGCCAATGGCAAAACCTGGCCAACGGCGGCAGGCTGAGCCTGTACCTCATGGGGCGGCTGGACAACCACCGGGATGTGTCCGCTCTCGCGCCGACAAAGCGGGTGTTCCAGTTCCACAAGGAGCATGAGGAACTGTTTTGCAATCTTACCTCTGCCGCCAGGGTGGTGCTGGTGCAGAAGGGCGGGCTGGGTCACGGCGACCCGGAGACCCAGGGCTGGCTCCAGGCCCTGACGGAGAGCCACGTTCCCTTCGACGAGATAAAGCTGTCCAACCTGAAACCGGAGAAATTGCAGGAAAAAAACGTGGTTATCCTGGGCAGTGTAGGCAAGCTGCCTGAGCCCCCAAAAGCACTACTGGATCAATTTGCTCGGGACGGCGGCACGGTCATCGTGTCCGGGAACGCGCCCGGGCTGGACTGCCTGGGCGTCAAGGCCCTGGGGGAGCACAAAAAGGGTCTGATGTCCTCCGTGTTTGAGGTGCGGGAGGAAGAGAAAGACGCATTCCCCCGCTGCGCACAGGCCCCCCTCATCCCCATCGGCCCGGACCTCCAGTTGGCGGAGTTCGAGAAGAACACGAATCAGCACCTCCGCCTCGTCCCCGAGCATCCCTATGGTCCACCGGAGCGGTGCTGGTACACCGAGGTCACCGACCATCCTGGCGTCACCGTCCGCCCATACGGCGCGGGCCGGGGGGTGTACCTGCCTTGGATGGTAGGCAGTTTCTATTTCGACCAAGGCTGGCAGAACACGCTGAACCTGATGCGGGACGTGCTGTTTTCCCTGTGCGGCCTGCCGGAGCTGGCCCCCGGCCTCACCCCCATGGTGGAGCTTACCTTGGCGAAAAAGGACGATACGCTGGTCGTCCAGTTGGTGAACGGCACGGGTTGCTTCGCCAACCGTTGGTTCCCGCCGGTGCCGGTGCAGGACATCCGACTGGAACTGCCGGGGCTGGCGGGGAAAGCCGCCCGGGCTCTCAACGGCGGCCAGGTTCTCTGGGAAAGCAACAGCGGCAGCTTGACCGTCCAGCTCAATGAGCTGAACGAGTATGAAGCCATTATCATTAATTAAAAAGGAGTGCATTTAACATGAAAATCGGACTCATCGGACTGGGCATCATGGGCAAGCCCATGGCAAAAAACATCCTCAAGGGCGGCTATACCGACCTATTGGTCAGCGACCTGAACAAGGCTGCTGTGGACGAGATCGTCGCTGCTGGTGCCAAGGCCGCGACGAATCCGGAGATTGGCGAGAGTTGCGACGTGGTCATGACCATGCTGCCCAATTCCCCCCACGTCAAGAGTGTCATGCTGGGCGAAGGCGGCGTGGCCTCCTACATGAAGTCCGGCACCACCTTCATCGACATGAGCTCCATCAACCCCGTGGCCTCCCAGGAAATCGCGGCGGAGCTTTCCAAGAAGGGTGTGGAAATGCTGGACGCCCCTGTGTCCGGCGGTGAGCCCAAGGCCATCGACGGCACCCTGTCCTTCATGGTGGGCGGCAAGCAGGAGGTCTTTGACAAGTTCAAGCCCCTGCTGGATACCATGGGCGGCTCTGTGGTCCGCTGCGGCGATGTGGGTGCGGGCAACACCACCAAGCTGGCCAATCAGATCATCGTGGCCTGCAACATCCAGGCTCTGGCCGAAGCCCTGACCCTGGCTCAGAAGGCGGGCGTAGATCCCCAGCTGGTGTTTGAGGCCATCCGGGGTGGTCTAGCGGGCTCCACCGTCATGAACGCCAAGGCCCCCATGATGATTGCGGGCAACGACAAGCCCGGCTTCAAGATCGACCTTCACATCAAGGATCTAAACAACGCTCTGGACTGCGCCCACAGCGTAGGCTCTCCCGTTCCCATGACCGCCGCCGTCCAGGAGATCCTCCAGTGGCTGCACAACCATGAGGGCGGCCAGAAGGATCACAGCGCCATTGCCCAGTATTACGAGTATCTCACCGGCATCCAGATTGGCCGCTGAAACGCTTGCTAATAAAAAAGAAAAGGAGAGGACTTCATGAACCTGAAGAAAATCATTGCGGGCGCAAAGGGAAGCGAAGGCGGCGTCTACCGTACCGCCAGTATCCAGACTATGCTCTTTGCCTGTGCGACCAGCGGCGGCAAAAACGTGTTTATGATGCTGATGATGTATGCCGGGTACATGGCAAATGCCGGCTATGGCGTATTGCTTACCGTCACCGGCATCATCACCATGGTAAAAACCATCTTCGACGGTGTGTGCGACCCCTTCGTGGCGGCTGTCTTTGACCGTATGCCGGTGGGCAAGCTGGGAAAGATTCGTAAATTTCTGCTGATCGGCTATAGCTGTACAATTGTCTGCGCCATTTTGATGTTTAACCTGCTGGCCAACAAGTTCACCGGCGTGGCCGGCATCGTGGTGTTCTGTGTTGTATACTTCTTCTTCGTCATTGGCTACACCATCCTAAGCATCGGCGGCACCACCATCCCCACCATCGTGACCAACGACCCCAAGCAGCGGCCTTTCATGAACTTCACGGCCACGGTCTATCAGTATCTGTCTCCGCTGATTCTGAACTCCATCATGGCCTTTGCCATTCTGCCGCGGCACAACCAGCAGTACGATGCCGCCTGCCTGGGCGAAGCCTGTTTCATCTACAGCGCGGTCGCAGTGGTTTTCATGTTGATATCCTTCATCGGCGTCGCGCCTGTGGATAACGAGCAGGTGTTGGGTGAGCTGATGTCCATGAGCGGCAAGAACAAAAAGGTCGGCTTCAAGGAAATGTGGGATATGCTCAAGGTCAACAAGCCTCTGCGCTGCTATGTTGTCACCGGCACCTCTGACAAGCTGGCCAACAAGATGAGTACTGACCAGATCACCACCGTTCTTCTGACTGGTATCCTGATTGGTAATTACCAGGCGACCACCATGATCAACAACGCCGGCATGATCATCGGTCTTGTGTTCGCGTTTGTCGGAGGGTTGTTCATCGCCAAGTATGGCGTGAAGACCTCCACCGTCGTCTGGTCCTGGTTCAATATCGGCATATCCGCAGCGCTCTTTGTCCTTTGCGTTGTCCTTGGCCCTTGGGGTATGTCAAAAATCGGCGCGTTGGGCGCACCTATGATTCTGTATGTTGCCTTGATGATGGGCAAAAATGCTGGCGCTATGATCCTCAACACTGCCGAGGGTATGATGCGGGCGGATATCGCCGACTACGAGTTGGACCGCAGCGGTAACTTCATGCCCGGTATGGTGGGTGCGTGCTATACCTTTATTGAGAAAACCGTTGCCTCCCTGGGCTCTGTCATTACCACCCTTGCTGTGGGCCTGATCGGGTATACAGCTGTTGCGCCTCAGATGGGCGACAAACCCAGCATTCCCCTGTTCTTCCTCACCATGCTGCTGGTGTATGGAATGCCTATCATCGGCTGGCTCTGCAACATCGTCGCCATGAAATTCTATGAGCTGGATAAGAACCGCATGGTGGAGATACAGGGCAATATTGCCGAAAAGAAAAAGGCTCTGAGATCCCAGAAGTGACAGAAATACAGGAAAGGGGAAATAAAAATGGCTAAAAGATTGTTATCGATAGCACTGATGCTGGTGCTTTGTTTCGGGCTGCTGTCCGGGTGTAAAGAGGGCTGGACGGAGCCGGTGGACGATGGTGGGAACGGTGACATCACCCTCTCCGGGTCGATGTATAACGGCAAAGCGGTGGTCACAGTGGTTCTCCACCCGGACGGCACGGTCGATTGCGATGCCAACGGCGATAAAACCGAGGGCACTTGGGAGGCCGGCAGCGGCGACGTGGCCATGGTGGCCCATCTCACCGTCAAGGGCGAGACCGTGGATATGGATATCACCGATACCGGGGAAGGCTACAGCGCCGAGTTCCCCATGGTTCCCGGCATGATCCTTACCGGGGGCAAGGCCTCCGCCGCACCC
>CATJRT010000297.1 GCA_949742895.1 uncultured Eubacteriales bacterium
AATGGAGCCGGAGATGCTGGAAACTGAGACGGCAATTTGATCAATGGCGCTTTTCAGGCGCTCCGCCCGGTCGTTGAACTCCTCCATGGCGTGGCCGATATAGTCCGAATCCTCCCGGTACTGCTGTCCTGTCTGGACGGACTGCTCCAACTGGTCCACGATGATCCGGCTCAGATAGTCGGCCAGCTCCCGTGCGCTACCGGACAGATAATCCACTGCTCCCATAACCACCCCGCTGACCTCCTGAATGTGGTTGGCGGTTTCGGCGCAGGAGTCGGCCAGCTTGTGGACCTCCTGGGCCACGACAGAAAACCCAGCCCCCGCCGCCCCCGCACGTGCGGCCTCAATCGAGGCATTGACGGCAATGAGATTAGTGGAGGAGGATATGTTGATAATATCCTCGGTCAAAATACGGATCTGCTCCACACTGCGGCTCTTTTCAATGGCCTGATCCAGCATGGACAGGATATCCGCCGTCTTTGCGCGGATCTCGTCCATCTCCCTGTGGGCGGTGCGTTCCATTTCCTCGGCGCGCTCGCGCATCCCAGCCGAGTAGGCTGTAATGGCGCTGCACTCCTCCGCCATGCTCTGTGTGTCCCCCCGAGTGCCGTCGGTGCTGGCTGTGATGGCTGCGGCGCTGCCGGCAATCTCCTCCAGCGCGGCAGAGAGCTGCTCCGTCAGCCTGAAGAGGCTGCGAACGCTGTCGTTAGAGTTCTTCGCCCGCCGGCGCACCTCCCCCACCACCCCGCTGATCCGCTCGGAACTGTCCTGGAGGGTATCCATCGTGTCCTGAATGGGCGTAAGGACATACCGCCGGATAATCCGAAACGCCGCCATCACCAGGAAAATGCCCACAATCAGGGTGACGGCGCTGGTGACCAGGGAGACGACGTAGACCAGCGTAAGCCGTCCCCGCGCTTGCCCCACCTGGGCGCTGACGGAGGCGGAGAGCACATCAATATCCGCCTCTGCCGCACTTCCCCAGAGAGCCACATCCCCGTTGGCTGTGGCGTAGGCCTCCTGGGTTTTGCTGTCGGCGCTGGCACTGACCAGATAGACCAGGGCGTGCTTGAATTGGGCATAGTCGTCGAGGAGGGACTGGTACGTCTCCCGGTCCTCCTCAGAGACAAACTCCTCATAGGCGCTCAGCTTTTCGTCCAGGGCCACCTCCTCCGCCTTGATCTCCTGTACCAGATGGATCATTGTGGCGTGATCCGCCGCCACAATATGGGACAGGGCCAGGCGGTGGATGCCCATGACAGACCGCCTGATCTCATCCAAGCGCTCCTCGCTGACCATGCTTCTGTCCACGATGAACCCTGCGTTGGCATGGACGTTGTTGATGCTGAATACTGCCAGAACATTGGACAGCAGCGTAATCAGGCCCAGCAGAATAATGGGCAGAATCAAACGCTGCTGAAGTGTCAGCCTGCCTTTCATGCGACTTCCTCCCGCTTATGATATACTTAGCGCGCAGTC
Organism: uncultured Eubacteriales bacterium; assembly: GCA_949742895.1. The sequence continues at coordinate 1,480 of CATJRT010000297.1, forward strand.
ACGCCTTCAACCATCCGGTCCAACTGAACCTGAAGGGACGCACCGGTGGGATTCCCTTGGGCCATGCTGGCGGAAAACTCGGCCACAGGCTCCCAGACCTTTCCGCCCACCCTCTGCAGCTGGGAGTAGTTGGTCTGCTCCAGCAGGGCCGCGATGGCCGGGGATGACTGCACCTCAGAGGAATTGGCGGCGCTGACGTTGGCTGGACCCTGCCCCCGCAGCTTGAAGCGCAGGCGCTGGTTTTCCTCGCTGGTGATCCACTCCGCCAGCCGGGACGCCCATTCCCGGTGCTGAGAGTAGGCGTTCACACCGATGAGCTTACAGCCGGAAAAGGACGCCATCTGAACCTGCCGCCCTGCGCAAGTGTATGTGGGCAGCTTGACCGCACCCATATCGCTACCCCAGGCCTTCTGTACAGCCACCGCATTCCACACGCCGCTGACACCGGCGGCCACAGTGCCGTCCTGCACACCGGCAAGGAACTCCTGGTCCGTCC
>CATJRT010000298.1 GCA_949742895.1 uncultured Eubacteriales bacterium
AGGACGGCGAAACGGTCAGGCGGCACACCGGGCGCATCCTGCTGGCAGAGGACAACGAGCTGAACCAGGAGATCGCTATCTCCATCCTGATGGAAGCGGGATTTTCGATTGAGGTGGCTGAAAACGGGCAGATTGCCGTGGATATGCTGAAAAGCTCCCAGCCGGGATACTTTGACCTGGTGCTGATGGACGTACAGATGCCGGTGATGGACGGCCATGCCGCAGCCCGTGCCATCCGGGCCATGGAGGACAGGCGGCTGGCCTCCATCCCCATCCTGGCTATGACCGCCAACGCCTTTGAAGAGGACCGGCAGGAGGCGCTGAACAGCGGTATGAACGGACATATCGCCAAGCCCATCGACGTGGCAAAACTACTGGATACGCTGGATGAAATTTTAACATAAGCTATGCCGGCGGTATACTGGACCCTGGAAGGAGAAGCGCGTATGTATGATCGGGACCGGGCGCATCATTTCGTGGAGCATATTCTGGAGCTGCAAGGCTTCCTTCAAGAAAATCAGATGGAGCTGGACCAGATCGCCCTCCCGGACGGGCGGGAGGCGTTGCTGTCTCTTCCGGATGCCGGCCGCTTTTTGAGCACGCACGAGATGGTCCGGTTCATGGACGAGATGCCCGGCGGCTTCCTCATCTATTACGCCGGAGGCGGCGAGGAGATCGTATATGCCAACCGGGCGGCGCTGCGGATCTTCCTGTGCGACACAATGGCCCAGTTCCGGGAGCTGACAGGGGGGTCTTTCCGGGGGCTGGTCCACCCGGAGGACCTGGAGCAGGTGGAGCAGAGCATCCAGAGCCAGCTCTCCACCGCAGGGGACCTGGACTACGTGGAATACCGCATCGTCCGCAGGGACGGCGCGGTGCGCTGGATCGAGGACTACGGGCACTGCGTCCGGGGAGAGTCTTTCCCGGATGTGTTCTATGTGTTCCTGGGGGACGCGACGGAAAAGCACGAGCGCCTGCTGGACGAGAGGCGGCAGGGGGAGCGGCAGCTTCGGGCCGTTATGGAGGAGCATGACCGGGAACGGGCTGTGTTGGATCAGGAGCACCTGCGCCGCCTGGAGGTCATCGAAGGGCTGGGGATGAGCTATGACTCCATCTTCTATGTTGACCTGGATGTGGACCTGATCCAGCCCTACCGGCTGAGCAGCCGGAGTGGGCCGCTGTTCAGGGAGCGGATGGAGACGCGCCGGCTGAGCCAGACGATGGAAGATTACCTGAACGCCTGGGTCCACCCGGAGGACCGAGAGCTTTTTTCCCAGGCCATCCAGCCGGGACACCTGCGCAAGAGGCTGGTGGAGGAGAAGGTCCTTTGCGTCAACTTCCGGGTGGTGGACGGTGAAGAGACGCAATACCTGCAAGTGCGGGTTGTGGATGTGGGACGGCAGGGGCATACGGGCCAGCTTGTGATGGGCTTCCGCCGGGTAGACCAAGAGTTACAGCGGGAGCTGGAGCAGAAGCAGATGCTGGCAGAGGCGCTGGAAAGAGCCCAGCAGGCCATCAGCGCAAAGGACATCTTTCTGTCCAATATGTCCCACGATATGCGCACCCCGCTTAACGCCATTTTTGGCTTTTCCACCCTGGCCCGGCAGAACGTGGGGGACCAGGAGGCGGTGCTGCGCTACCTGAGCCGGATCGAGACGTCCGGCAGGCAGCTTCTGGACCTCATCAGTAAGGTGCTGGAGTTTTCCCAGACGGAGTCCGGCGGGGCTAAGACGGTGGAGGAGGAATGCGACCTCATCGAGGTCATTGAGGAGACCTATGAATTCCTGCGGCCTCAAGCGTTGGAAAAGGACATTGACTTTACTGTGGACTGCACAGGTGTGCTCCACCGTGCGGTGCTGGGCGACCGGGAGAAGTTGGGACAGCTTTTGATGTACCTGGCCAATAACGCCTTGACCTACACCGACCCGGGGGGCAGAGTGACCATCACGGCCCAGGAGCTGGGGGAGCAGAACGGACGGTATGCCCTCTACCGACTGGCGGTGGAGGACACCGGCATCGGCGTCAGCGAGGAGTTTTTGGAGCGCATCTTTGAGCCCTTCACACGGGAGCGGAACACCACCCTCAGCGGCGTCCACGGCATCGGCCTGGGGCTGACCATTGCGAAAAACATCGTGGAGCTGATGAACGGAACCATCGACGTGAAGAGCCAGGTGGGCAAGGGCAGCACCTTCGCCGCTACCCTTCGCTTCCGCCTCCAGACCCAGGAGGAGCAGTCCGGGGAGCCAGAGCTTGCGCCCCAGGCGGACCGGAAAAGCATCTTGCTGGTGGAGGACAACGAGATCAACTTGGAGATTGAAACAGAAATCTTACAGGAGCTGGGCTTTGCTGTGGACATGGCAGAGGACGGGAGCATCGCGGTGGAGAAGCTGAAGCAGGCGGGGCCAGGACGGTACGACCTGGTGCTGATGGATATCCAGATGCCGGTGATGGACGGCTGGCAGGCGGCCCGGGCCATCCGAGCCCTGCCCGATCCGGCTCTGGCCCGGATACCGATCATCGCCCTGTCCGCCAACGTGTTTGACAGCGATATACGCCGCTCCGAGGAGAGCGGCATGGACGCGCACCTGCCCAAGCCGCTGGACGTGCCCCAGCTTTTGGAGGCCATCGAAGCCTTGGACGGCAGGCAGGTCCGCAGGATCTGAACTGGGTATGACGGCGGCGGGGCGCGGCATGGCCCCGCCGGCAGATATAAGAACGGAGGACGTGAATTCCCATGAGCGAAAAGCGGGCCAATAAGGCCAAAATTCTGATTGTGGACGATTCGGAGATGAACCGGGCCATTTTGGCGGATATGCTGGAGGACGACTATGAGATTCTGGAGGCGGAAAACGGTGTGCAGGGCGTGACCGTGATCCAGCAGCATATCGCGGAGTTGTCCCTGGTGTTGCTGGACATTGTGATGCCGGAGATGGACGGTTTCGGCGTACTGGAGGCCATGAACCAGTACCATTGGATTGAGGATCTGCCTGTCATCATGATCTCGGCGGAGAGCGGATCCAGCCATGTGGAGCGGGCCTATGAGCTGGGTGCGACGGACTTCGTCAGCCGGCCCTTTGACCCTCTGATTGTCCACCGCCGGGTGATCAACACCATCCTGCTCTACGCCAAGCAGAAAAAGCTCATTGGTTTGGTGGCTGACCAGATTTACGAAAAAGAGCAGCGCAGTAGCCTGATGATCGATATACTCAGCCATATTGTGGAGTTCCGCAACTGCGAAAGCGGCAACCATGTGCTGCGGGTACGCACCATCACCGACCTGCTGCTGCGGTGGCTGGCCCAGCGGGACAGCAGCTACCAGCTCTCCAAGGCGGACATATCCGTCATTGCCGACGCCTCAGCCCTTCATGACATTGGCAAGATCGCCGTGGATGAGAAGGTGCTCAATAAGCCGGGCAAGCTTACACCCGAGGAATTTGAGCATATCAAGACCCACACTGTGGTGGGTGGGCAGATGCTGCGGGATATGCCCATCCACCAGGGGGAGCGCTTGGTGGAGGTGGCTTACGAGATTTGCCGCTGGCACCACGAGCGGTATGACGGGAGGGGCTATCCTGACGGGTTGGTGGGGGACACCATCCCAATTTCCGCCCAGGTGGTGGCTCTGGCCGACGTGTATGACGCGCTCACCAGTGAGCGGGTGTATAAGCCGGCCTTCTCCCATGAGCAGGCGGTGAACATGATCGTGGAGGGAAAGTGCGGTGTGTTCAACCCCAAGCTGCTCAACTGTCTGGCGGAGATATCGGATACCCTCAAAACCGAGCTGGAAAACAACACTCACGCCCGGCGCAGCCAGCAGGAGATGCGCAACGTAGCCGAGGAGATGCTCCGCCACGAGGAGCTGACCGCCTCCGAGCGAACCCTTCAGCTCCTGGAGCACGAGCGGATGAAGTACAGCTTCTTTGCCGCCCTTACCGAGGAAATCCAGTTTGAGTACACCCTCCAGCCGCCTATGCTCACTCTGACGGCCTGGGGAGCGGAGCGGCTGGGTGTTCCGGAAATCATGATGGACCCGGTGAACGATGAAAGAACCCTGATGCTCATCGACCGGGCGGATTTGCAAAAGCTGACGGATGATCTGCGCAGCACCAGCCCCGGCAGTCCGGTGGTAACCTGCGACTGTCAGGTAAACTACAGCGGGGATCTGCGTTGGTCCCGCATTATTGCCCGGGCCACTTGGTCCTCCGACGAGCCGCCCCGGTACATGGGCTGCATCGGAAAGGCTATGGATATACATAATTCCCGCCTCAAGCTGGAGAGCTTGGAGCGGCAGGCGTCCCACGATGGGCTGACCGGCCTGCTCAACCATGCATATGCCAGGAAGCGCATCCTGGAGCGGCTGGAGGAGCGGCCTGACGGACGGTATGCCTTGGCTATCCTGGACCTGGACCACTTCAAGTCTGCCAATGATACCTACGGGCATATGTTTGGCGACGAGGTGCTCAAGCACCTGGCAGACCTGCTGCGCAGCAGCGCCCGCGGCGGCGACATTGCCGCCAGAGTGGGTGGGGATGAGTTCTTGATTTTCCTGGAGTACAAGACTGACCTGGAGCCGGCGGTGAAGCGGATATACAACAAGCTGGCCAGCGGGCGCTACCAGGAATTTGATTTCTCCGTCAGCATGGGCGTGGCCATGACGGAGACGGTGGGGACGGATTACGATGCGCTATTCCACGCCGCCGACCAGACCCTTTATACAGTTAAGCAGTCCGGCCGGGGGCACTACCGCTTTTACAGTGAAGGGATGGAGCAGGCGCTGTCCGCTGTGAGTCCCATCGACGGCAGCGCGGACGAAAACAGCGCCGGAGCAACGACACATGAGGAGGAGCAGGTATGACGCTGAAGGAATGCTATGCCGCCATGGGCGGCGATTACGACGAGGCTATGGGCCGGCTGCGCAGCGAGCGGCTGGTGCAGAAGTTTGTGCTGAAGTTTCTCGACGACGGCAGCTATGAGCTGCTATGCGCTTCCATAGAGGAGAAGAACTATCCGGAGGCGTTCCGCGCCGCCCATACCATTAAGGGCATGTGCCAGAACCTGGCCTTCAGCCGGCTGTTGGAATCCAGCAGCCAGCTTAGCGAGGCACTGCGCCACGGCTATACGCCGGAGGCAGACGACCTGGCAGAACAGGTGAAGGAGGACTATCTGGCCACGGCTGACGCCATTCGGGCATTTCAGAAGGGGCTGGAAGCATGAAAAACAAGACGACGCGGTTCCTCATAGTCAGCCTGTGTATGGTGGCGGTGCTGTGTGTGATCGTGTTCTCTGTCCTGGCCGTGGTTATGAGCCGGAGCAGCGCGGATACCATCAGCGAGGTAGGCACGCTTTACATGACCGGGGTCAGCGAACGCGTTACCATGCACTTTGAGACCATTATCGATTACCGCCTGTCTCAGGCGGAGGGACTGATCCGGGACTACCCGGCCGGTAGCGGGAACACAGAGGACCTGCGCCATCGGCTTGCCGACGCCGCTACGACCCAGGATATGCCCCACTTGGCGCTGTACTCCGCCGGGGGCGAGTTTGACGTTATCTGCGGTGGACCGCTCCAGGTGACCGACCCGGAGCCGTTTATGGCCTCCATGCGTGAAGGGGAGGAGAAGGTGGCGGTGGGCACCAATGCCGAGGGGCAGAACATCGTGCTGCTGGGTGTGCCCGCCGACTACGAAATGCAGGACGGTACACGGTCTGTTGCCTTGGTGGCCGGGATATCCGTGGACTATTTCAAGGACATCCTGGCCCTGGACGAGGAGGAGGCCCTGATGTACTCCCATGTGATCCGGCGGGACGGGAGCTTCGTCATCCGCAGCGGTGACGCGTACCGCGATAACTATTTTGACCGTCTTTCCGCGTTTTTCGACGGTGAGCCAGGGGGGGGGGCGGTGGTGGACGGCCTGAAAGCAGCCATGGCGGCGGATCAGCCCTTCTCCGCCGTGCTGGAGGCGGGAGAACGGCGGCACCTTTACTGCGTGGGCCTGCCCCACTCTGAGTGGTATCTGGTGACGGTAATGCCCTATGGCGAGCTGGACGAGGCGGTGACTGGTTTGAGCGATCGGTGGATGGTTTTGGTGTTCAGCGGCTGCGGGGCCATTCTGGCGGCGCTGCTGTGGGTGTTTTTCCGGTATTTCGGGCTGACCCGGCAGCAGCTCCGGGAGGTGGAGGAGGCCCGCCGGGCGGCGGTGGAGGCCCAGCAGGCTGCTGAGCAGGCCAGCCGCGCCAAGGGCGAATTCCTGTCCAACATGAGCCACGATATCCGCACGCCCATGAACGCGATTGTGGGTATGACCGCCATTGCTACGGCCAATATCGACAATAAGGAGCAGGTGCGCCACTGCCTGAAAAAGATCACCTTGTCCAGCAAGCACCTGCTGGGTCTTATCAACGACGTGCTGGATATGTCCAAGATCGAGAGCGGCAAGTTGACGCTCAATGTGGACCGGGTCTCCCTGCGGGAGGTTATGGAGAGCATGGTGAACATCGTCCAGCCCCAGGTGAAGGCCAAGCGCCAGCGCTTCGATGTGTCCATCCATGACATCGTTGCCGAGGAGGTGTGTTGCGATGGGGTGCGGCTGAACCAGGTGCTGTTGAATTTCCTGTCCAACGCCATCAAGTTTACCCCGGACGGCGGCAAGATCCATGTAGTCATGTTCGAGGAGGACTCTCCCAAGGGAGAGGAGTATGTGCGCATCCACATCCATGTGAGGGATAACGGGATCGGCATGACGCCGGAATTCAAGGAGAAGATTTTCGAATCCTTTACGCGGGAGGACAGTGCCCGCGTCCATAAGACCGAGGGCACCGGCCTGGGTATGGCCATCACGAAGTACATCATAGACACCATGGGCGGTGTTATCGAGGTGGACAGCGAGTTGGGCCACGGCAGCGAGTTCCGGGTGACGCTGGACCTGGAAAAGGTCCAGGAGCGGGAGGAGGATATGATTCTCCCGGAGTGGAATATGCTGGTGGTGGACGACGACCAGCAGCTCTGCGAGAGCACTGTTAATGCCCTGGCTTCCATCGGAATCAAGGCGGATTGGACCCTGGACGGCGAGAGTGCCGTGGCCATGGTGACGCAGCGGCACAACAGGCGGGATGACTATCAGATCATCCTCCTGGATTGGAAGCTGCCCGGTATGGACGGTATTGAGACTGCCAAGAAGCTTCGGGAGGAGCTGGGGGATGACGTACCCATCCTGCTCATCTCCGCCTACGATTGGGGTGAAATCGAGGATGAGGCCAAGGCGGCGGGCATCACCGGGTTTATCTCTAAACCGCTGTTCAAGTCCACTCTGTTCTATGGTCTGCGGCAGTTCGCCGGCCTGGCCGCCAATACTGCGGAGGAGCGGCAGGAGGGGGAGGACCGGCTGGAGGGCCGGCGCATCCTGTTGGCGGAGGATAACGACCTGAATTGGGAAATTGCCGAAGAGCTGCTCGGCGAGGCGGGTCTGACGCTGGAGCGGGCGGAAAACGGTCAGATCTGTGTGGATATGTTCCAGGCTGCCCCGACGGGGAGATATGATGCGATATTGATGGATATCCGTATGCCGGTGATGAACGGCTACGAGGCGACCCGGGCCATTCGCAGGCTGGACAGGCCGGACGCAGACATCCCCATCATCGCCATGACGGCAGACGCCTTTTCTGAGGACATTCAAAAGGCGTTGGACTGCGGGATGAACGCCCATATCGCTAAGCCTATTGATGTGCGGGAGGTCGTGCGCCTGCTGGGTAAATTCATCCGGACATAACATGAAATCCCCCCAGCATTTGCCGGGGGGATTTTATGTATGGATGCGGATAAAATTGGAAGATGTGGCTCCTCTATTACAGAATAAAATAAAACAGGCGCAAAATGCTGAAAAAATTTCAGAATCTGGACAGGGTGAGGTTCTTTTCATAAAAAGGCACCAGATTTTCACAAAGAAAGGTCTTGTGTTTTTTGCTTTGCTGTGATACAATAAACAAAATTCGCGGTCATGCACAGAGAAGACAGGATGCTAAGGATAAAAGTCTTGAAAATGTTAGCAAAAATGGAAGACTCTGAATAATTTGCTTTGGAATTGTGACTGTTGCATTATTACGATGCGGTTGAAGTGGTCTTTTTCGGGTAATTTTAAGGTCTTGCATTTTTGAGATGAGTGATACATACTTATCGTAGTGCATCCACGCAGTGCGTGTCCCACAATGAGCAATTGATAACAGCGTATAAAGTTTGGGAGGAAACGAACATGGATTTTTTGACAAGCAATTCCATGCGGATGATGGAGCGGTCCATGGGATTTCTCTGGACCAAACAGGCGGCGCTGCTGGACAATATTGCCAACGCTGAAACGCCCAACTATAAGGCCAAGGTGGTCACCTTTGAGGACAGCCTGCGCACCAAGTTGGAGCAGGCTATGGGCTACGGCATGGGCAGCGAGGTGAAGCAGTCCGTGCGTCAGGCGCTGGAGGAGGCTGAGGTCACTGTGTTCGAGCCGGAGGAGTCCACCAGGATGGATGACAACGGTGTAGACACCACTGAGCAGATGGTGGAGATGATCCGCAACGCCTACCAGCAGCAGTACGTCTACCAGGCCATCAACAAGAGCTATTCGATCCTGCGCATGGCGGTGCGCGGTTAGTAAGAAGCGCTGAACCGCAGTGAAGCGGAGCATCGCGAACAGGCGGGGCGTGACAATAACAAAGCTCCGGTGTGATACATAAATAAGGAGGCCGTTTCAAATGGCATTTTTGAATACGATCAATATCATCGGTTCTGGCCTGACCGCTCAGCAGCTCCGATTAGATATTGTATCGGAAAACGTCACCAACTCACAGACCACCCGTACCGAGAATGGCGGCGGTGCGTACCGGCGCAAAATGGTGGTTTTCCAGGCCAAGGACGGGCGGGACTCCTTCCGCGCCGCCATGGCACGGGCGGCTAACGGCTTGGCCCCCAACTCCCGGGTGGACCCCAATGCCGGCGGCGTGCGGGTGACCCAGATCGTGGAGGACGAATCCCCCCTGAAGTTGGTGTATGACCCCACCCATCCAGACGCCGATGAGGACGGCTATGTGGAGCTGCCCAACGTAGACATGGTGATGGAGATTGCCGACGCTATGGCAGCTTCCAGGGCCTTTGCCTCCAACGTGACCGCGTTCAACACCGTCAAGTCCGTCATTGCCAGCGGCCTGGAGATCGGCCGGTAAATGCTGCATTAAGTAAGGAGAGAAATCAGAGATGAGTACACCCATCACACCGGCCATGCCCGTGCAGGACTTTGGAATTGTCAATGCGATTCAGGGGATTACCCCCTTTACCGAGCAGAAACAGGCCAGCCGTCCGGAGGGCATAGAGGACAGTGTATTTGGCTCCCTGTTCAAGTCCCTCATTCAAAATGTGAAGGATACCGACGCCGAATTTGTCGAGACACAGTACCTGCTGGCCACAGGCCAGCTTGACAACCCCGCACAAATGGGGCTGGCTGCGTATAAGAATGAGATTGCAGTGGATTTGTTGATCCAGATGCGCAACAAGGCGCTGGATGCGTATTCCCAGCTTACCAGTTTGAACATCTAAAGAATAGGGGCCGACCGGACCGGAAGTGTTTCGGAAGCCGGTCGGCGCCGTCCGGTCAAACAGGCTTGCGAGAGGGAAAACGCGGAGAGCGGGGTGATGGCGCATGAACGCAGAAAAGGTGAAGGGCATCCTTGAAAAGGTCAAAAACGCCCTGAAAAAGGTTTCCAAAAAAATATGGATTTTGATTGCCGCGGTCGTGATCGTTCTGGCCGTGGGCATTGCCGTTTTTTTGAACAACAGACCCTATGCCACCCTGATTACCGGAGCCAACGCCGATGAGGCAGGCGCGGTGGTTACATGGCTGACAAATCAAGGGATATCGGATTACCGGCTGGAGGGCACAGGCACCATCCTGGTACCGGAGGGTCAGGCGGCCAACCTGAAGGCGCGGCTGCTGATGGAGCAGTATTCCAACAGCACCTCTGCCTACAGCGGATACTTTGAGCGGGTCAGCGCCCTGTCTACCCAGTCGGACCGGGAAAACGCATGGCTGATTACCCTCGTCGATGTGATGGAGGACACCATCCGCCACTTCGAAGGCGTTCAGGATGCGAGTTTGACCATCAGCCTGGGGGAGGACCGGCGGTACATACTGGACGACAGCAATATCACCAAGGCAAGCGCCGCTTTGATGGTGACCATGGAGGGCAATCAGCTCCTCACTGCCGAGCAGGCTGCCGCTATCCGCAATTATATCGCCCATAGCGTGGCGGACTTGGATATCAGCGATGTGTCCATCACGGATTCGTGGGGCAACAATTATGATCTCGTTGTAGGAAACAGCGCCACCGACGCCTCCGCCCTGAAGCTCCAGCTGGAGCAACAGTATGCCAACCTCATCCGCCAGCGGGTCATGCAGGTGCTGCTCCCCTTCTACGGCGAGGGGAACTTGGACGTAGCGGTGAGTGTTGTGATCGACCTGGATGAAAAGGTCATCGACGACTACGCCCCCCGCCTGCCCGAGGAGGGCGTGTGGACCGAGAGCGGCGGCGCGGGCATCATCGGCACCCGGGTGGGCAACTATACGGTGCTCACCGACGACCAAATTACCGCCGGCGGACTGGTAGGGACCCCATCTAATTCCAATCTGCCTACCGATGTGGAGCAGGATCCCACCGGGGACGATTACAATGGCAAGATCGAGGGAAGCTATCAAATCGAGTACATGAACCCCGCTACCCAGACCCACACCGTGCGCACCGCCGGGTACATCACCGACTGCACCATCTCGGTGAGCATCAACTCCAACGCCGTCCAGGGCGGTGCGGTGAACACGGACCAGGTGGTCCGGCACGCGGCCAACGCCGCAGGCATCACCGGGATTGCCACCGAGGAGATGACCGCCCAGGAGTACTTGAACGGCAAGATCTCTGTCATGGCCGAGCCCTTCTATAATCCCGATGTACCTGTTGGGCCGGATGGTCCTGACACGCCGGGCTTCTGGCAGACCTATATGTGGGTCATCATCGCGGCTGGCGCCGGTCTGGTACTGTTTGCCATCGTGCTTACCGTCATCCTGCTGCTGCGCAAGAAGAAGCGCAAGAAGCAGGAGGAGGAGCAGAAAGCCATCGACGAGCTGATGGCGGTGGCCATGCCCGAGGAGGTCTTGGAGGAGCCGGAGCTGGACGAGAACGGCAATCCAGTGAACGGTGCGGACGTGATGGATCTGCACACCGAGCGGAGTATGGAGCTGCGCCAGAGTATCCGGGACTTTGTGGACGAGAACATGGAGGTTGCGGCTCTGCTGATCCGCGGCTGGCTGAAGGGGGAGGATAGCGATGGCTGAAGCAGCGGCAGCGGCTGAGAAGGCCGCCCCCGCGTCCGAAGTTAAAATTTCGGGCGGAAAGGTCAAAAAGCCTGGTATCCCTACGGCGGAGCTGACCGGCGCCCAGCGGGCGGCCACCGTCATCATTGCCCTGGGAGCGGAGCGGGCATCCGCGCTCTACAAGCACATGGAGCCGGACGACGTGGAGCAGCTCACCCTCGAGGTGGCGAAGCTGGGCTTCCTGGGGTCCGACCAGACCGAGGAAATTTTGAATGAGTTCTACCAGCTTTGCCGCACCAACCGTGCGGTGACCGAGGGCGGACTGGAGTATGCCCGGACGGTGCTGGAAAAGGCATATGGCGCACAGACTGCCGAGGAGCTGTTGGGCAAGGTCACCAAGTCCCTGCAGAACCGGAACTTCTCCTTTATGGAAAAGGCGGACGACAAGTCCCTGTTCTCCGCACTGCAGAACGAGCGGTCACAGACCATCGCTCTGGTGTTGTCCTATGTAGAGGCCGACAAAGCGGCAGGGGTTATCTCCCAGCTTGATCAGCAACGGCAGATCCAGGTGGTGGAAAACATGGCCAAGATCGAGAGCGTGTCCCCGGTGGCCGTCAAGATTATCGAGGCGGAGATGCGCAAGAAGTTCTCCACCATCGTCACCAGTTCCAACGTGAAGGTGGGCGGCATCGGCTATGTGGCCGACGTGATGAACAACCTGGACCGCACCAGCGAGAAAAACATCTTCGACGGCTTGGCCGCCTATGACCAGGACCTGGCCGACGAAATCCGCAAGCGTATGTTCGTCTTCGAGGATATCATCACCATGGACGACCGCTCTGTGCAGCGTTTTGTCCGGGACTGCGACCCCAGAGACCTGGTGCTGGCCCTCAAGTCTGCCAATCAGGACGTGGCCAACAAGCTGTTCACCAATATGTCCACCCGTATGGCACAGAACATCCGGGACGACCTGGAGATCACCACCAATGTCCGCATGAAGGATGTGGAGGAGGCCCAGCAGCGCATCGTCGGGATCATCCGCGACCTGGAGGAGAAAAACGAGATCATAATCTCGAAGGGCGGAAAGGACGATATCATTGCCTAACATATTCAAAGCCTTCTCACGGGCCAAGGCTGAGCCTTACCAGTTCCCCAAGGCGGAGGAGCTGGTGGTGGAGCCTGAGCCGGAAGAGGAGGAATTGGCCGCCTCGGAGGAGCTGCTCGACCCGGCAGAGGAAGAGCAGTCCCTGCTGGGGAAGGAGCCGGAGGCCGAGCCTGAACTGGAGCCAAAGGAGGATCCGCTGAGCTTTGCCCAGATCCAGGCGGAGGCCATCATGGCTGACGCCCGCCGGGAGGCGGAGGAGCTGAAGGACCAGGCTCGCCAGGAGGCGGACCGGGAATCGGAAACGGTGTTCGCCAAAGCACGAGAAAATGGTTATCAGGACGGCTACGTCCAAGGTATGGCTCAGGCTACGGCAGAGGCCGCCCAGCTTCGAGAGGAGCAGGCCGCTGCGCTGGAGGAGGAGATACACCGCTTCCTCCAGCAGGCCGGAGTGGAACTGGACCGGCAGATGGATCAGAGCGTGGACGATCTGCGGGACCTAGCCATGGCGGTGGCGGAAAAGGTGGTGTGCGTCAGCTTGAAAAGTAGCGGCGACGTCATTGCCCGTATGATTCAGACCGCCATCGACAAACGCAAGAAAAAGGAATGGGTCCATATCTACATCGCCGAGTGCGATGCGAAGAAGCTGACCCAGATCCCTGCGTCGCTGTCCAATGCGCTGTCCGCCCTGTCCGACCGGGTGCGCATCATCCCCATGGCGGACGATGAGTCAGGCACCTGCATCATCGAGATGCCCGACGAGATCATAGACGCCAGCGCGGCCACACAGATAAGCAATCTGCGCACTATTTTGACGGACGCCGCCAACAGCGGTTCCGGCATCAGCTTTTAGGAACCAAAAACAGAGCTTTTCCGCCTAAATGGGTGGAGAAGCATGAACATAGTATCGGTGGAGTGAGCGATGTCTTCAGTCTTTCAGCAAATGACCCGGCAGGTCTACAAGGCGGAACCCTACAGCCTGACGGGAAAAATCGAAAACATCGTGGGTATGTCCATCGAAGCCTCCGGCGGGCGGGCGGCAGTTGGCGACATCTGCCGCATTTACAATGGGGACTCCGGTGGACAGGTGACGGCGGAAGTGGTGGGCTTCAAAAACGACCACATCCTCCTGATGCCATACTCCGACATGAGCGGTATCTCGGCGGGGAACTTTGTCCGCAACACGGGAGCGCAGCTCACCCTTCAGGTGGGCGAGTTCCTCCGGGGGCGGATCATCAATGCCCTGGGCCAGCCCATTGATGGCAAGGGCCCCTTTGAGGGCGGCACCCCCTACTGCGTGGGGGGCGGGTACATCAATCCCTTGCAACGCCCGCCCATCCGGGAGCGCATCCAGTTTGGCGTCAAGGCCATCGACGGCCTCATTACCATCGGCAAAGGCCAGCGTATCGGGATATTCGCTGGTTCCGGCGTGGGTAAGTCCACCCTGATGGGTATGATCGCCAAGAATGTCACCGCCGACATCAACGTCATCGCTCTGGTGGGCGAGCGCGGACGAGAAGTTTTGGAGTTCGTGGAGAAGGACTTGGGGCCGGAGGGCATGAAGCGGTCCATTCTGGTGGTGGCTACCTCCGACCAGCCCGCTATGCTGCGAATGAAGTGCCCCAGCGTGGCCACCGGTATTGCGGAATATTTCCGAGACCAGGGCTACGACGTGCTGCTGATGATGGACTCCCTCACCCGTTTCGCTATGGCCCAGCGTGAGATTGGGCTGGCCATCGGGGAGCCCCCTGTGGCCCGAGGTTATACCCCTTCTATGTACGCAGAAATGCCCAAGCTGCTGGAGCGAAGCGGCAATTTTAACCGGGGCTCCATCACGGGCGTCTATACTGTGCTGGTGGAGGGCGACGACACCAACGAGCCCATCGCCGACACGGTTCGAGGTATCCTGGACGGTCACATCGTCCTTTCCCGTCAGCTTGCCAACGCCAACCATTATCCGGCCATTGACGTGGGGGCGAGCATTTCCCGTCTGATGGTGGAGATCGTCTCCCAGGAGCACCGGCAGCTTGCCTCCCGCCTGCGGGACATCATGAGCGTGTATGAAAAGAATGCCGACCTGGTGGCTATCGGGGCCTATAAGCCGGGGAGCAACCGGAAGCTGGACTTCGCCATGTCGAAGATTGATGCGGTGAACGAGTTCCTGACTCAAGATGTGAACGAGGCGTTTTCCTATGAACAGTGCCTGGCGGAATTGGCCAGGATTCTGAAATAGCCCTGCGAGGTGTAGATGCCCATGAAGAAATTCAAATTCTCCCTGGATTCGGTGCTGTCCTACAAGCAGCAGGTGCTGGACGCCCTGAAGGGCGAGCATGCAGCTATCCTGATGCGGGTTCGGGAGCAGGAGGAACGGTTGGAGGCGGTCTGGCAGGAGTACCGCGGCTATGACGCAGAGTACACTCGGCGCAAGGCCGAAGGCATCACAATCTCAGACGCTATGATCTATCAGGGTGGGCTGCGGGCCCTGGAGCGGGACATTCAGCGGGAGACCGACCGGTTGGAGGAGCTGCGAAAGCAGGAGGAGGCCAAGCGCCAGGAGGTTATAGACGCCAAGATTGACACCTCGTCCCTGGAAAAGCTGAAGGAGAAAAAGCTGGACCTCTACAATAAAGCGGTGCAGAAGAGCGAGGAAAACCTCATCGACGAGTTCGTCAGCTCCCGCAGGCGCATTGGCGCCTGAGCTGCACCACCGAAGCTGTCCAAATCGGCGTATATGCGCCGTTTGGTATATATATCAAAATAAGGAGGTGAAACAATGACAGACAAGATCAGCAGCGCAGCCATTACCATGGTGCAGAATGCAGCGCTCCAGATGGACCCTGCCAAGCTCGCTTCATCAGCGAAGGATGGCGGGGAGAACGACTTTCAGAAGCTTCTGGAGAAAAAGAGCAGGCCCGTGAAGGTTGTTGACCAGGATCAGGATGAGACCGGTACTGAGGAGACTACCACGGCGCTGAAAAGAAAGAGGTCCCTCCTGTTGGGAAAGAAGCTTGAGATGCAGCCGGGGGAGCTGGTGCAGATTGTCCAGTTTGATATGCAGCCCGGCATTATCCCGACGCCTCAGCCCGTTCAGCCCAAGCTGGAAATCATGAGTGCCGGGGAGCTGTCCCAGATGCTGTCTGTGGAGAACGTCGAGGAAGGTAAGCTGATCACGGACGAGTTTGCCCAGGCCGACGCGGTGCAGGTGCTTCAGGTTCCCGTACAAGAGCCGGTCCAGGAGGAACAGCCCCAAATAGTGGAGGTGGACGCCCAGCCCCAGCAGGAGATGGACACAATCCAGCCCCGTGAGACCCGTCAGGTGGAAGCGCCCACGGAGGAGCCGGTGCAGGAAGTCCGGCACACAGAGAAGCTGGTTCAGAACGATAAGGAACCGGAGGCGGAGATCGCCGGGGCGGAGCAGGCCCCACGGCCCGTATTTGAGCGCGTGGAGGCGGCCCCCGTCAAGGTGGGCGAGACCTACCGGGCGGAGGACAGTCAGCAGGTGGACCAGCCCGATGTGGCCAGCCAGATCGACAGCAAGCTCGGTCAGGCTCTGGAGCGAGGCGATTCCTATGTCCGCATCCAGTTGGACCCTGAGGCCCTGGGCCAGGTGACGGTGGAAATCAGCCAGAGCTCCGACGGTGCCTTGCGGGTGGCCATTACCGCCCACAGCAGCGAGACACGGAGCCTGCTGGAGCGGCACAGCAGCGATTTGCAGGGACTGCTCAGCAGCCGCACCCAGCAGAATGTTCAGGTGGAGGTCCAGCGCCAGCAGGAGAGCCAGCAGGGCCAAAACCAGCACCCCTACGACGGACACAACGGCCACGCCCAGGAACAGAGCGGACAGCAGCACCAGCGCCGCCAGGAGCGCAGCAGCCAGGACTTTATCCAGCAGCTCCGTCTGGGCCTGATCCCCATGGAGGACGGCGAGGATTGACACGGAAAGGAGTGAAAACGAAGTGGCAAACAATTTTATGGCAGACCTGAGCGGCGTGGCTGGCGCTGGTATTAATACTGTCGCAGTCAACAGCACCAGCCGGCCCAACAACACTGAGCTGAATATGGAGGATTTTTTAACATTGATGATTGTTCAGCTCCAGAACCAGGGCATCGACGACACTGCCGACACCAGCGAGATGCTTAATCAGATGGTACAGATGCAGATGATTACCGCCCTGGCCAACATGACCGACGCCAGCCTGATGAGCTATGCCAGCTCTTTGGTGGGCAAGGAGGTTACAATCGGCGTAATGAAGGATGGCGAGCTGCAAGAGCAGGTCATCACCATCATCGGCACTGGTGTGTCCGACGGCCAACAGGTTGTGTTCGGCAGCGACGGCAACACTTACGCCCTGAGCCAGATCATGGCGGTGGGACGCCTGCCCGAGATCAAGGACCCTGAGACGCCCGACAAGCCCGGCGACGAGACCGACAAGCCTGTGGACGGCGTTGACAAGCCAGACGGGAGCGAGAAGCCCGATGACAGCACCGATAAGCCTGTGGACGGCGTTGATAAGCCAGACGGGAGCGAGACCCCCGGTGACAGCACCGACAAACCGGTGGATGGGACCGATAAGCCCGCTGACGACCGGCCTGTGGTCCCCGGTGATGATGCCAGCGAAAACACCCCCGAGGAGGGCGGAGAAACCGCAGTAGACCCCACCGCACCTACGGAAGGAACCTGAGGTGAGATGACATGATCCAGCGCGTATCAGGGCTTCAGCCGCGCACTGCGGTTCAGCCCCAGAGCGGAAAGAGCCCGCAGGGAAGCGGCTTCGGCGCCCTGCTCCAGCAGGAGCTGGAGAAAAGCGCGCAGCCGGCGCAGAGCGTGGCCTTTTCCAAGCACGCCATCTCCCGAGTCCAGGAGCGGGGTATCCAGGTTACGCCAGACCTGATGGATCAGCTGGCGGGCAGCGTGGTCCGGGCGCAGGCCAAAGGAGCCACTAATATCCTGGCCATGGACGCAGAGAAGGCATTCATCATCAACGTGCCCAGCGCCAAAGTAATTACCGCAATTACCCAGGAAGAAATGAAGGAAAATATCTTCACAAACATTGACGGCGCCGTATTCCTGTAATATCATAAGACAGAAGGCAGGACCGGATTCGGAGGCCTTCGGCCTGTGTCCGACTGACACGGGCCGGGCGGTGCCAGGTCGAAAGGAGTTAATGAATTAACCATGACTGGTTCCATGTATGCAGCAATCGCGGGTCTGCGGACCCATATGCAAAACCTGAACGTCATCGGCCACAATGTGGCCAACGTAAACACCCAGGGCTATAAGTCCAGCCGGTCTGTGTTCGAGACCGCTATCTATACCACCATTTCCGGCGGATCCAACGGCACCGCCGTTGTGGGCGGCAGAAACCCCTCCCAGATTGGCTACGGTGCCAATCTGGCGTCGGTGGACATCGACATGAGCACCGGCAACTTCGGCGTCACCGGCAACCCCACCGACCTGATGCTGGACGGCGACGGCTTCTTCATCGTGGGTGACAAGACCCTTGCAGACAACTTTACCGGAGGCGCGGAGGATGTCAGCCGCCTCAGCGCATTTGACCTGACACGGGTGGGCAATTTCAATTTCAAGTCTGACGGATACCTGACCAAGCAGGACGGCAAGGTGGTCTATGGCTTTTTGTGCACCGGCGTCGTGACCCAGGAGGATATCGACGCGGCGGGTGATGACTCTGGGCTTGTGTTAGGCGAGCCTAAGTTTAGTGACCAGCTTGTACCCATCCGTTTCCCTCGGGTGGCGGTGGATGAGAACGGCGCCGTCTCCATTGCCTACCCCGGGTTTGATGAGGAGACTGGGCACCTGACCGACGCCACCGGCGAGAACGGCGAGCAGCTGTCCATGGCTACCTTCACCAGCATCACCTTTAACCCCGATACCGGCCTGATCACCGGTATTAGCGACGACACCAACGAGAAAGTTACCATTGGTTGCATTGCCGTAGGCCGGGTGACCAACCCCAACGGCGTAACCTCTATGGGGAGCAGCTACTACCGGGCCGGGGATGGCTCCGGCGGATTGATGATCAATGTGCTTGGCGGCAACGCGGAGGATATGGGCATCGCCTATGTGAACGGTTCCCTGTCCGACGAGGCCGACGGCGAGAACCCCGCCTTGGGCGACGACGGCATGGTGGATGGCCTGCGTATTCGTAACGGCGGCACCACCAAGATGCGCTCCAGCGGTCTGGAGCAGTCCAAGGCCGACCTGGCCCAGGAGATCGCCAATATGATTACCACCCAGCGCGGCTATCAGGCTAATACCCGCATTATCACCGTAACCGACTCCATGCTGGAGGAATTGGTCAACATGAAGCGCTAAACCTGAACGGCGCTGACGCGGCGAGGCCCGGGGGAGGGGTGACCTCCCTCCGGGCCAGCCCCCTGTGAACCCATCAAATTGGGAGAAGGAGGTCTCTGACATGATCGTCCTGACAAAACGCAACCACGAAAAGTTCCTGGTGAACCACCTGCAAATCGAGTACATTGAGAGCATCCCCGAGTCCAAGATCGTAATGATGAACCATGACTATTACCTCGTCCGCGAAAGCACGGAAGAGATTATTGATAAAATCGCGCGGTACAATGCCAAGGTCATGGATATCCAGCGCGAAATTGCCGTCATCGACCGGCGGTAACTATAGAATACGCTCCAGGCGCCGGTGCGCGCGCCCGGTTGGAGGTAGAAACAAGCTATGAATATAACCTATATCATCGGCATTGTGCTGGCGTTCGTGGTGTTCCTCCTGGGCATCGTCATGAACATCAACATCACGCCCGCCGCCGCAGCCAAGGCCGCTGAGGCAGGCGAGGGGGCCATCGCGTTCCACATGGAAAATCTGTGGAACTTCATCGACCCGGCCAGTATCTTCATCGTTATCGGCTGTACCTTGGCCATCGTGGTGGCCAGCTTCCCGGGGAGTACGCTGGGTGCCATCCCCAAGCACTTTGGCATCATGCTGAATGCGAAGAAGTTCAACCCCATGAACATCATCGACCAGCTTGTGGACCTGGCCCAGACCGCCCGTAAGAACGGTCTGCTGTCCTTGGAGGAAAAGGCCAACCAGCAGGAAGATCCCTTCTTCAAGCAGGCGATCATGCTCATCGTGGACGCCAACGACCCGGACAAGGTACGGGCTATCCTGGAAAACGACATCGAGTGTATGTCCGCCCGGCATGAGGATGCAGCCTCACTATACGATCGAGCATCGTCAGTGGCTCCAGCCTTCGGCATGGTGGGTACGCTGGTGGGTCTGATCAACATGCTGGCCAACATGAACGTGGGTGAAAGCGGCGGGGCGTCCAGCCTGGGCCAAGACATGGGCACCGCCCTGATTACCACTCTGTACGGCTGTATCCTGGCCCATATCATCTTTGGCCCCATCGCCAACAACCTGCGTATCCGGGACAGCGAGGAAGTGCTGTGCAAGCAGATCATCGTGGAGGGCATCATGTCCATCCAGTCCGGCGAGAACCCCAAG
>CATJRT010000299.1 GCA_949742895.1 uncultured Eubacteriales bacterium
CTGAGCACCACCGCGTTGGCGGCGATGCGGGAATTGTCCCCCACCTTGAAGGGGCCCAGCACCTTGGCCCCGGTGGAGATGAGCACGTTGTTGCCGATGGTGGGGTGGCGCTTGCCCTGATCCTTGCCGGTGCCCCCTAGGGTGACGCCGTGGTAGATCAGGCAGTCGTCCCCCACCTCGGCGGTCTCGCCGATGACGATGCCCATGCCGTGGTCGATCACCAGCCTGCGCCCCAGCTTCGCACCGGGGTGGATCTCGATGCCCGTCCAGAGGCGGCTCCATTGGGATACGCACCGTGCCAGGAACTTCATCTGGCGGCGGTACAAAAAGTGGGCCAATCGGTGGTATAAGGTAGCATGTACCCCGGGGTAGAGCAGGAAGATCTCCAGCCTGCTCCGGGCCGCCGGGTCCCGGGCCTGATAGGCCCGGAGGGTCTCGCCCAATCGGGTCATAGATAGATGCCTCCTTGTCCAAAAAAGAACGCCCCCATGCCCTGCTCCGGGCATGAGAGGCGATGTGACTCGCGGTTCCACTCTCGTTTGTCGCTCGATGGCCGTGACGTGGCCGGACGGAGGGCGTCTGCATCCCCCTCGCTCCCGCTTGCATTTCATTTGCTTTTCCCCGAGGGCCGCTTTCAGCCGGTGGCGGCCCCTCTCTGACGGCTCCAATGCAGACTACTTTCTGCGTTCATCGCGATATTCGATTGCCGTTACTGTTCCAATATATTATCATGGGGGCAAAATGGTGTCAAGGGAGAATCTGTTGATTTACAAATTTGTCTGTCTATGTGATCGTTTGAACTCCATCCGAACGCACTACCCACAGGCAAAAACCTTATTGCACTTTTTTATATTCAGTGATACACTATAATTTAATTAGAAAAACAAACGACAGGAGAACAGGCTATGGTTTATTTTGACGGGATCGACTTGGCGGACTGCCCTTGCTGCGGCAGCGCAGGCAGCATTGAGGAGGAGGGCGGCTGGTGCATATACATCCAATGCGGGTACTGCGGTGCCCACACCGCAGAACTCTCTTACAAAAATGAGTCTGAGCGCCTGGATGCTGCCCGGAAGGCAGCGATAAACTGGAACCTCAGAAAGGTTATCTACCCTGGCCCTGGTGAATGACAAAAGAGCGCGGTCAAGCTGTGGGAGCGCCGCAACTGCGCCGTATCGTAGCAGGCAGCGCGGTCCCAGAGGTGTGCCCCACTTACAGTCAAACCCAATTCTACTTTAAAATAATGGCTGAAAATTTCTGATTAAAACGACAGCGGCAAGGAGCCCCACTCCATGCCGCTGTCTTGTCTCTTTCTGAGAGCCTATATTCACAATCTCAAACTGTATTATTCCGGCTGCGTTTCAAGATATGCGCCGCTTTCCCGCAGCAGCCGCTGGAGCTCACCTATGTCGACACTGTCAACGGTAATGCCGTTTTGCGTCGCCAGCGCAGCGGCGATTCCCGCCGCCTGGCCCATTGCCCCTACGGAAGGGGTGAGCCGGATGGAAGCCTGAGCCTCAAAGCTCACCGAAACGCACCGGCCAACCACCAGAAGATTATCCGTACGCTGAGGTACCATCACCTCATAGGGGATGTCATAATAGGTCCGCCCACCGTTCTCTCCAATATAATGTGTCGCCGTCCCCTCGCCGTCGGGGCTGTGAATATCGATGGGATAGCCCGTGTGGGCGATGACCGAGTGGAACCGTCTGGCAGTGAGCACATCGTCGGCGGTGAGCACATATTTGCCCACCATCTGCCGGGAGCCGCGTATGCCCACCGAGGGGCCTGTGAATTCCAGCAGGGCCCGCTCGAACCCGGGCACCCGTGTCCGGAAAAAGCGATCCAACTGGGCGCACTGGCGGCGGCCCTCCAATTCCGCCCTGGACAAGCTGACTGCATCGGTGGCGTCGCAGTTAAGCAGCCGGGTGGTATTGACCACAAACTCACCGGGACGGCAGGTCTCAAACATCAGCACGTCCTCCCTGGGGATGGACAACTCGCCTGCCTCCTTAGCCTGACGGAAAAGCGCATCAAAGCCGGCCACTGCCAGGGGCGCGTCGGTTTCCAGCAAATCCAGATTGTGCTCCAGCCTGGGGAACTCCTCCAGATGATCTTTGATATAGCCCTTTATCGCCGCTGTATCCACATTGCAGTACTTCATTTTCATGGTCATGGGCTGGGCTACACCGTCCTGGGGACGGCCTTTTGTAAATTCCTCCCCGGCCCAGGCCATCACATCGCCGTCGCCGGTGGCATCAATATAAACCTTGGCCCGCAACTCGTGCAGGCCGTCCTTGTTGCACACCGCCAGCGCGGAAATCCTTCTCTCCTCCCTGGCAACGCCACCGGTAAAGGTGTGAAACAGCACCTCGCATCCGGCCTCCTGAACCATCTCGTCCAACACCAGCTTTAACCCCTCAGCGTCGAAGGGCGTTATGTATTTGACATAACGGGTGGTGTCCTCAATATGGCCGCAGGAGCTGCCCCGGGCTGTCAGCCGGTCCACGATCTCCTGCATAATTCCCCGAATGACCTGCTTATCTCCGGCAAAGAAGGTCATCATCGGGGCCACACCGCAGGATGTGAGCGTTCCGCCTAAATAGCCGGTCTGTTCCACCACCAGAGTCCTTGCACCGGCTCGAGCCGCCGC
>CATJRT010000300.1 GCA_949742895.1 uncultured Eubacteriales bacterium
CCTGTAATTACACAAACTACCTATGGACGCAGAAAGACGGCGTGACACTCGGTCACGCCGCCCTCTGCGGCAAATAGTTACTTGTCACTATTAAGCCTTCGAGTATCCGGGTTATTCGACAGACTGCAATATAAACCATGTCAGAGAATATTGTACAGCTACAATGAAGAAGTAATCAAGGGGCTGCTTACCATTACATCTACTATTCTGGATTGTGTCCGGTATCACTGCACTGTGATCAATATAAAAAGGCGAGTCTTACCGCATATTGTACATTTCGGCACAAAGGTGGCGGGACTCATCATGTACTGCACGCGCATGAGCTTGTAGCCCAGCTTGTGGGCGGCCTCCAGGTCCAGGATGGCCAGGCCACAGCATCTCATCGTCGGTCAGGTTCCGCTCTGGGAGCTTCCCGCGGTCCTGATTGGCGCCATAGCTCACCAGGCCGATGCCGTACTTGGCCTTGTAGGAGCTGACCAGCCCCAGAAATTCATCGCTGACACAGGGATAATCCGGCAGCATCTGGGAGCCTACGATCTCATATCCAGCAGCGCCGTTCTGGGCGGCTACGCGAACGCAGGACTCAAAGCTGTATTTTCCGGTATTATATTCGTTGGTGAAGCAGAACAGGGTCAAGCCAAATTTCAGGTTACTCATGCCGGTCCCCTCCCTTGCAGTTCAAATGTGACGGTATCACCGCAATCCAGCGGCATATACATTTGCGGGCCGATTGCCATATAAGGCACGCGGGGCATGAGCTCCAGGGTCAGCGCGTGTGTACCTGCCGGGTGCCGTCCCACTTGAGGACGTTGACTCAGTTGTTCCAGTAGCCCAGCCCTACCAGCAGGCCAAGGGTGGCGATGATGGGCAGGGACTGCGGGAGCACGATCTTGAAATAGATCTGGGTTTCGCCCGCGCCGTTGATCTTTGCTGTCTCCAGCAGGGCAGGGTGGATGCCAGATGAGAAAAGTTTTTTGCTATGGTGCTCAGAAAGCTGTTGGTCACAAGGTTTGGAAGAATCTATGCTCAAATGGCATTTTTGATTTCAAAGAGGTTGTTCCACATGATATAGGAGAGGACCACTCTGCTGTTCAAAATGATGGTGGAAAACACCAGAAAGCTGTATACCCCTGCGCGTTTGAAGTTCCGGCGGGACAGTGCGTAAGCAAAGGATAAAGGGTATGACGGTGCAGAAGGCAAAAAATCTCAGGACAACGTAAATGACAATCTGCTCGATTTTTTCGCCCTTGGTCAATTTCTGTGTAAGCTTCATGGACAGACACTAAGAGCTCCCTGGGGTATGGATGGCTTTTCCAACGAGTACTCCGTCAAGGATGGACCTATAACGGTGAGCGTTCACTTTGTCAAGATCCAGAACGGCAATATCTACATCGCGCTGTGCAATGTGGAGAATCAGGGCCACAACCAGACCAAGCAGATGTGTGTCGAGGCAAGGAAGTTCCTGAGCCAGTTTGCCCAAAATGAAGACGGAAGCATCTGCATCATCAAGTGAGATGGCGGTTTGCAGGACGTTTCATGGAACGATTCCCCACATGAAGTTAGCTCTCTTCCTTTATACCTTTCTATAGAGAACGTCCGGCAAGCTGCTTGCCAGACGTTCTCGCATTTTGGATGCGTGGCTTTGCTCAAAGTGGACCCTGGTATGCAGCAGAAATCCGGGATCCTTTTCTGCCTGTGCGATTTGTCTGATGGGGTTTCTTTATTTAAAATGGTGCAATATTTGCGCCATTCATGGAAGGCGCGGGTCTTGACAGCGGCTGGGCCGTTGGTTATAATCAGTTTTACAGTACGTTGCTGATATTAAAAGAAGGAGAATGTGTTTGAAGTATTATGATTTGGTGCTTGTGCGCTGACCGGGAGGACAGTGCGCGACACATACCTCCCGTAGAATGACAAATTCTATCAGGAGGAGATTTCCCATGAACCGGGAGAACAAGAGAAAGACCTTTGAACCAGGCTATTACAAGACCCATCCCTGCAAGGAAGCCTTCACCTGCCGCGCCTGCGGACGGCTGGTGACGCCGGACGGCGCGGCCAGCGCCCACCGCAACCACTGCCCCAACTGTCTGACCAGCCTCCACGTGGACGCAGAGCCGGGGGACCGGGCGGCGGACTGCGGCGGGCTGATGGAGCCGGTGGCGGTGTGGGTGCGGAAGGGCGGTGAGTGGGCCATTGTCCACCGGTGCCGCCGGTGCGGGGCCATGGCCTCCAACCGGGCGGCAGCGGACGACAATCCTATAAAGCTGATGTCCATTGCCTTGCGCCCGCTGGCCTCGCCCCCGTTCCCAATCGAGCGCATCGAGGAGCTGACCCGCCTCATGGGCGGAGAGGGAAGTCTGGAATAGAAAAGGCCCCCGCCTGCACAGCAGGCGGGGGCCTTTTTTTATCATTCGGGCCGGACGATCTCAAAGCTCTGGGGGAACTGCTCCGTTTCAGGGTCGAAGATCTCCATCCCCAGCAGCCTGAACAGCTTCAGCATCCGGTCGTCGGCAAAGACCTCATCACCGTCCCAGACCCTGCGCAGCTCTGCCCGGTGTTCCGGAGGATACAGCCAGATGAGGGGTTCCGGGAAGGCTTTCTGGTAGCGCTGCATATCGTAGTTGTCATCCCCATCCCAATTGGGTTTGAAATACTCTTGACACGTATCCGCCGCACCGTCGCAGTAGGAAAGGGACAGGGAGTCGCTGTCAAAAATGGAGAAGAACATCACCGGCGTGCCGA
The DNA here is from genome assembly GCA_949742895.1 of uncultured Eubacteriales bacterium. Next base: position 2,743 of record CATJRT010000300.1, read on the forward strand.
AGGTCCTGGACAGCCGCTTCAGGTCCTGGACGGAGGGGTAATCGCCTTCACATAGATAGGCCTGGAAAAGGGGGAGCCACTTGGAGTTGGCGTGAAAGGCTATCTGAGGCGGTGCATTCCACGACTCCTGCTCAGATGCCCTCATTTGAAACAGGATTTCGAGACCATTGGGGGAAAGCTGTGACTCCAGGAACTTCCTGAATGGATTTGTGGGGGCATATGAAGCGTTTTTCAGGTCGTCTGCCAGTGCGTTTAGGCAACTTTGCAGCTCTGCCGAATCAAATCCGCTGTTCTTCAATTGGATATATGACTGTTTGGTCCCCATCTGCGATCCCTCCCGCAGCGTTTTTTATATTTTACCATACTGTGCCCGGGAACGCAAGAACGCCCTCCGGCTCAGGCTGGAGGGCGTTTGTTCACTCGGAGAGCAAAATGCGGTCGTTGTCCAAGTCCCTGCCTGTCCCCGCCTTGAAGCGGTGCAGCAGGCCGTCCACCGTCATGCCAGAGCGCTCCTGACCGGACACGTCCAGCACTATGGAGCCGTTGGCCATCATCAGTGTGCGGTTGCCCAGCTCCAGCGCCTGCTTCATGTTGTGGGTGACCATCAGGCAGGTGATGTGGTTCTCCGCCACGATGGACCGGGTCAGCTCCAGTACCTTTTCCGCCGTGCCGGGGTCCAGGGCGGCGGTGTGTTCGTCCAGCAGCAGCAGCTTTGGGGTGACCAGGGTGGCCATCAGCAGAGTCAGCGCCTGCCGCTGTCCGCCGCTCAGCAGGCCCACGGGCTGGCGCATCCGGTCCTCCAGACCCATGCCCAGCAGCTTGAGGCGCTCCGCAAAAAATTCCTTGTCCTTTTTGGTGATCCGGCTGAAGGGAGCCTTGCCATGGGCGGAGCGCAGATAGGCCAGGGCCAGGTTCTCCTCGATGGTCATGTTGGGCGCTGTGCCCCGGAGGGGGTCTTGGAACAGCCGCCCGATGACGCAGCTGCGTCTGTAGTCGGAGGTGAAGGTGATGTCCTGTCCGTCCAGCGCAATGGAGCCGCTGTCCACATAGAAGCTGCCCGCCACGGCGTTGAGCAGAGTGGATTTCCCGGCCCCGTTGGAGCCGATGATGGTGGCGAAGTCGCCGGGCCAGAGGTGGAGGGACAGGTGGGACAGCGCCGTTTTTTCGTTGACGGTGCCGGGGTTGAAGGTCTTGGAGATATCGTCGATCTTCAGCATGTCAGCGCGCCCCCTTTCTGGCGGCGGCCAGCCGCCGCTTCTGGAAAGCCAAGCCTTCCTTGAGGGCGGGAGCGGCGATGGCCAGGGCCACCACCAGGGCGGTGACCAGCTTTAGGCACTCGATGGGCACCACCTTGGTGTTGAGTACGATGGCGTAGATGAAGCGGTAGATGATGGAACCCACCATGACGGCGATGATGCCCTTGCCCACGCTCCTGCGGCCCAGTACCGTTTCGCCGATGATGAGGCAGGCCAGGCCGATGACCACGATGCCATTGCCGGAGTTGATGTCGATGGACTTCTGGTACTGGCCCACCACCGCGCCGGACAGGGCGGTGAGGGCATTGCCGGCGCACAGGCCCACGGTGATGGTGAAGGTGGGATTCACCGACGAGGCCCGCACCATGTCCCGGTTGTCGCCGGTGGCCCGTATGCTCAGCCCCAGCCGGGTGCCCAGGAACAGGTACAGCAGCGCCCCGGCCAGCACGGTGATGGCGGAGGACAGGATCAGCTCATACCAGTCCCCGCCGAACCCGGTGCTGCGTAGCATGGTGAACACGGTGTCCACCCGGAGCAGACTGGCGTTGGCC
>CATJRT010000301.1 GCA_949742895.1 uncultured Eubacteriales bacterium
CCCAAAATTTTGAAGAAGTGCAAGCTGCCCTACACCGCCGTGAAGTGCATCACCAAGATCATCACCGAGATGGGCGTGATGGAGGTCACTCCGGAGGGCCTGGTGCTCACCGAGATCAACCCTGAGTTCACCGTGGAGCAGGTACAGGCCGCTACCGAAGCCACCCTCATCATCAAGGACGCTCCCAAGAGCATGGTGTAAATTTTGTAAAAAAGTCCCCGGTCCTGTGGACCGGGGACTTTTTCTGTTTATTTTCACATCATTTGCCGAAATAGCGGTACAGGAACGTCACGATCTCGCCCCGGCTGCAAATTTTACCGGGATTGAACGTGGTGGCAGTCGCGCCGTTGGTCACGCCGTTCTCAACGGCCCAGGCCACCGCCGTGGCGTAGGGCGAATTGGCGGGGATATCCGTGAACCGCCCGTCGTAGCTGGCTGCGCCCTTACCCGCCGCCTGCCAGATGTAATTCACCGCGTCGGCGCGGGTGCAGGGGGTGTTGTGGTCAAAGTCCGCGCCGATCATGCCCTTCTCGCAGGCCCATTTCGCCGCCTTGTAGTAGTACTCGTTGCCCTTCATCTCAAAGGGGGGCTCAACGTTGGACTCCGGCTCCCCGGCGGCGCGCCACAGGAAGGTCAGGATCTGCCCATGGGTGCAGTTCTCCTTGGGGGCGAAGGTGGTGGCGGTCTTGCCGTTGGTGATGCCGCTATCCACCGCCCATGCCACCGGATCCAGATAGTAGGCGTTCGGCTCCATGTCTGTGAATATCTCAGTGGGGTCGATGGGGGCCTTGAGCTGGACGATCCCATGACGTTCTTCTGTATAGACATAGACCAGAGGGCCGGAATAAGTGAAAATATACCCCTCGGACGGAGCGACCACATAGGCGCCGGTCTTATCCATCAGGCCATTCCCGGCGTCGCTGTAAACCGCCACCACACCGTTATAGAAACTCTGCCATATGGGATACTCCCCGCCCTTCAACTCGAAAGCGGTCTTGCCGTCCTTGTCCACGTAACGGGTCATGGCATCTTCACTCGACCCGGTGACCTCCACGAGGCCGTCATGGAACTCGCGTATCATATACCCGAATTCGCCCGCCTCGGCGCTGGAATTGGAATAGGAAAAGACGATCTTCCCGCTCTTATCGATGTAACCGGACAATCCGGTATTATAGTCACCCATCCTGACAGGGGCAAGGCCCTCGGCAAAGCGCCCGACCTCTTCATACACGGGCTGGATGACCATGCTGCCGGTCTTGTCGATAAAGCCCCACATACCGTCCTTTTTGACTGCCGCGAGACCGTCGGAAAAGATATGCGCATCCTCGTAGAGACCGATCGGGACGACCAGCTCACAGCTTTCGTCGATATAGCCGAATTTCGCATTCGGCCAGCTTCCGGCCTGGACCAGCGCCATCCCATCGCGGAACTCAAAGACACTATCATACTCCTTCTTTCCTAAGGGCTGGACGATGTTCCCCTCCAAGTCCAGCAGATACCATGCGGACCCGTTTTTTGCCAGGATCCGATCGCCCTTCGGAGTGCAGGTCTGGATCTCCATCCCCTTTGGCAGCCACTTGATCTCCACCTTGTCCGCCGCGAACGCCGTGGCGGGCAGCAGCGCCAGACACATCGCCAGCGCCAGCAGCAGGGATAACGATCTTTTTCTCATGTTACATCTTCCTTTCATTGTCCGGTTCGCTGCGGATAATCGATTTGTCGTTCCATTGGAACGACAAAGCTGTGGCCACAGCTTGCCGTTTTTATAGCGGCCTCATTATACCAATAAATTTTCCTCATTGCAACCCATTTCAAAAACTTTCCACCATCTCTCCCTGTACATTTTGGAAAAAATAGAGTATGATAGGGGATATCATCTTATCAAACACAGTTCGAGGTGATCCTATGGAGATCAGAGTCATGCGCCTGGGCCAGGTCCGCACCAACTGCTATATCTTCCGGGCGGACGACGTCCAAAAATGCGCCGTGGTGGACCCCGGCGACAGCGGGGAGCGCATCGCCGCCCTCCTGCGGGAGCAGGGGCTGGAGCCGGAGGCGGTGCTGCTCACCCACGGACATTTCGACCACATCCTGGGCATACCCGGCCTGCGCTCCGCTTGGCCGGATCTGCCCGTCTGGTGCCACCCCGCCGACCTGGGCGAGGGGGATGCCACCCGCATCTTCGGCGAGACCTTCCCCACCGTGCGCTCCTTTGGGAACATTTCCACCTATGACGAAGGAGACACCGTCCATGCGGCGGGCATGGAGGTAGCCGTGCTGCACACCCCGGGCCACACCCCAGGTTCGGTGGTGCTGAAAGCAGGGGGCGTGCTGTTCACCGGAGACACCCTGTTCGCCGGGTCCATGGGCCGTACCGACCTGCCCGGCGGGGACGAGGGGCAGATCATGAGGTCCCTGCGGCGGCTGTATGAGCTGGAGGGAGATTATCAGGTGCTTCCCGGCCACGAGGGGCAGTCCACCCTGGAGCAGGAACGCAAAAGCAACTACTGCCTGCGCATGGCGATGAGGGGCTGATATGAAGATCTGGCTCACCTCAGACAATGTGTGCTGGGACGCCCAGCGCTATCATTACGCGGCGGAGCAGATGCTGCTCACCCTGTTCCCCGGTGAGCGGCCCGAATACCCCGACGCCCCCGTCCCCATCGCCCTGTACGCAGAGCGCAGCGCCGTTATCTTCACCCTCCACCGGGGCAAAAAGCTCACCAATATGAGCGCCCTGCTCCTGCGCGGCGGCAGATGGAACAACGGCGTGGTCCGCTTCCCCTCGGAAAAGTTGGACGAACCGGACGAACAGCTCTATTACACCGTGTCTCACGCTTTGAAGCAGGCGTTCTATAAGGCGGGGACCATGCTGCTGGGCCATGAGCTGCCCTGGGGGGCGCTCACCGGGGTGCGGCCTGTGAAGCTGCCCACCCGCGCCATGCTGGCGGGCAAAACGGCGAAGCAGGCAGAGCGGGAGCTGTGTAAGGAATACCACGTCTCCCCGCCCCGGGCGGCGCTGGCGGTGGAGTGCGCGAAGGCGGCGCTGGATGCGGACAAGGTCCTGACGGCAGATAGCCTCTCCCTCTACACCGGTATACCCTTCTGCCCCACCCGGTGCGCCTACTGCTCCTTCATCTCCTCCGACGTGAAAGGCTCCCTTTCTCTAATCGAACCCTATGTGGCCGCCCTGTGCCGGGAGATCCGGCTTGCGGGGGAGCTGCTGCGGGAACGGGGGCTGCACATACACACCGCCTACATGGGGGGCGGCACCCCCACCACTCTGACGGCAGAGCAGCTTGACCGGGTGCTGTCCGCTGTGGAGGACTTTTTGCCCATGGAGCAGTGCGCCGAATCTACTGTAGAGGCGGGCCGTCCGGACACCATTACGGCGGACAAGCTGGCGGTGCTCCGGGACCACGGTATTCACAGGATCTCTATCAATCCCCAGACCATGGAGGACGGCGTGCTCCGGGCCATGGGCCGCGCCCACACCGCCGGACAGATTGAGGAAGCCATGGAGCTTTCAGAGCGGCACTTCGGCGGCATGGTGAACATGGACCTCATCGCCGGCCTGCCCACGGACACCCTGGAGGGCTTCTCCCGAACCCTGGACCAGGTGCTGGCCATGGCCCCGGCCAACATCACCGTCCACACCCTGGCGCTGAAAAAAGGCTCCCAGCTCACTGAAGAAGGAGGGGCGCTGTGTCCCCCGGAGACGGTGGAGTCCATGCTGGCCCTGGCGTCGGACCGCCTGCGGGGGGCGGGATATTCACCCTATTACCTCTACCGGCAGAAGTATATGTCCGGCTCCTTTGAGAATGTGGGCTGGTCCAAGCCGGGGGCGGTGTGCGCCTACAACATCGTGATGATGGAGGAGCTGCAAACCGTATTGAGTCTGGGGGCCGGGGGCATCACCAAGCTGGTGGACCCGGCAAACCGCAAGATCATCCGGCTGAACAACCCCAAATACGCCAGGGAATATCTGGAGAGCTGGGACAAGGTAGCGGAGCACAAGCGTACTGCCGCCCAGTTCCAAGCAGAACTCGCCGGGAGAGACGCGCCATGAAAAACCTGATCCTCACCGGCATGATGGGCTGCGGCAAGACCACCGTGGGCAAACTGCTGTCCCGCCGCCTGGGGCTGGAGCTGGCGGACACCGACGCCCTCATCGAGCGGCGGGAGGGACGCGCCATCCCGGACATTTTCGCCCAGGACGGCGAGGCGCACTTCCGTGCCCTGGAGCTGGCGCTTTGCCGGGAGCTGTCGAAGCAAAGCGGACTCGTCACCGCCTGCGGCGGGGGCCTGCCCATGCAGGATGGGGCCATTGCCACATTGAAGAAAACCGGCCTGGTGTTCTGGCTGGACCGGGATCCGAAGGAGACCTATGACAGCTTGGATGTGTCGGGCCGTCCCCTGGCCCAGAGTGGCCGGGAAGATTTCGTCCTCCGTTATCAGAACCGGGCCCCTGTCTACCGCCGCTGGGCGGACTACATCATCCCCTGCGGGGACGGCCCCCAGGAGGCTAAACGCC
>CATJRT010000302.1 GCA_949742895.1 uncultured Eubacteriales bacterium
TCAACAAGGAGCGGCCCCGAGGGCTGGGGCGATTCTCCGCAATGATGAAGTATGGGATACTGACCTGCCTGTTTGCCGGGCTGTTGGCGGTGCTGTCCGGGGACTGGGGCATGGTGCTGATCTACCTGTTCATCTTCGTGGCCATGGCTTGGGTGGCCGGGGTGAGCAAGTGGTGGTTCATTGGCGTGGGCGTTCCGGCGGTCGGAGGACTGGTATCCCTCTGGAATTTTATCCTGCCCCGCACCAAATACTGGACGGTCTACCGCATCGTGCGCTTCCGGGTGGTGTTCGACCACGACCTGGACCCCAGGAATATCGGCTGGCAGCAGAGCCGATCCCTGCTGGCCATCGGCTCGGGCCAGCTCACCGGCATGGGCTTCCTTCAGGGTAAGCAGACCCAGTCCGCCGATTCGGGAGTCCTGCCTGTGCGGCACACCGACAACATCTTCGCCGTATGCGGGGAGGAGTTCGGGCTGCTGGGCTGCTGCGCGGTGCTGGCCGTCCTGCTGGCCATCATCCTGCGGTGCGTGTGGGTGTCCCGCCGGGCCAAGAGCCATATGTCCGCTTATATCGCTATGGGCATCGCCGCTATGCTCATGGCACAGACCATCATCAATGTGGCCATGAACCTGTATGTAGGGCCGGTCATCGGAGTGACTCTGCCCTTTTTCAGCTACGGAGGCTCGTCCACTCTGACGTTGTTCATCGCTATGGGCATCGTATCTGGTATCAAGATGCGGCCGCTCCCCAGTTGGCTGCGGGACCGAAGTCAGCTATAGAAATTTTCGATATCCCCGCCCTTTCAGAGGGTGGGGATATGTTGTCTGGGGTAAGGTTGTTCTGTATCATTTTGCAGGGCTGGTGTAAGCTGATAGCATATTCATACAAAGCTGCCTACGGCATACGCCTGATGGCGCAGCCTTCAATGGCATTGTAACGCCACCTATCGCTGGGTATGTCATATTTCCTCCCGGTAGAATCTGTACCGTATAGGTCCAAACAAATCGAATGTGCTCCAGCTATCCTCCGTTACTCGTTTTACATCGATTGCCGGACTTTATTCTGCAACAGTCGCTTTGACCTTATCGCTGAATGTCTCCTTGCTATTGGTGCTGAAATGCACTCGCACGATATAGGTCATACTTAGGACGTGTTCACATAAGAGCATCCACAACAAGAGCAAAATAGATAAAAGTCAAAAAGATGACGTCAAGCTTGTCATAGCGGGTAAAAATACGACGAAAACGCTTGATGCGGCGAAAAAGCCTCTCAACCTGATTACGCTGTTTGTACAATACCTTATCGTAATCCCAA
>CATJRT010000303.1 GCA_949742895.1 uncultured Eubacteriales bacterium
ACCGAGATCGTGGACGGGGCCCGGGACTACCGGCTCATGACCCGGCAGATGGTGGAGTCGGTGCTGTCCGTCACGGAATACAACCGCTTTTCCAAGGGCATCTTCTCCTGGGTGGGCTTCCGCACCAAATGGTTGGAGACGGTAAACGTGGAGCGGGCCGCCGGGGAGAGCAAATGGTCCTTCTTCAAGCTGCTGGTGTACGCCCTGGACGGCATCATCGCCTTCTCCACCGCGCCGCTGGCTATCGCGTCGGTGCTGGGGCTGATCTTTTGCGTCATCGCGTTCTTCGCCATTGTGTTCGTCATCGTGCGGCAGCTCGTCTGGGGCGGGAGCGCCTTCGGCTGGCCGTCCTTGGTGTGCATCATCTTGTTCCTGGCAGGGATACAGTTGTTTTGCGTGGGAATCTTGGGTCAATACCTGGCCAAGACTTATTTAGAGGTGAAGGGCCGGCCCATCTACATCTTGCGGGAGCAGGGAGGAGGCGGCGAGCATGAAAAAGAGGATTGAACCCATCGCCATATATGCCCTGGCCTCCACCGTCCCGGCGCTGGTAATGTTGTGGGCCTATGCCAGCTTGGGCTTCGCCCCCTGGGGGGACAAGACCGTCCTTATCTCCGATATGTCCACCCAGTATGTGGAATTCTTCTGCGCGCTGAAAAACGGCGACCTGTTTTTCTCCTGGTCCAAGGCCCTGGGCACCGGCTACATCGGGGTGATCTCCTACTACGTGTCCAGCCCCCTGTCCCTGCTCACCCTGCTGTGCCCCAACGAGGAGATGCCCATGGGACTGATGCTGCTGACGGTGCTGAAGATCGCTCTGGCGGGGCTGTCCTTCGCCGCATTCATCCGGCGGCGCTTCCCCGCCTGCGGCTGGGCGGCGGCGATAGGGGCGCTGTGCTACGCGCTGATGTCATACAACGTCATTTACGCCATGTGCGTCATGTGGCTGGACGCGCTGATCTGGCTGCCCATGATCCTGCTGGCGCTGGAGCGCATCCTGGCGGGGCGGGGTGCGGGGCCGTTCATCGCCGCGCTGACGGTGTGCTTCATCTCCACTTGGTATATCTCCTACATGATCGGCATCTTCTGCTGCCTGTACTTGGCGGCGCGAGTGGTGGCGGTGAAGCCGGATCGGCGGGCGCTGGTGTGGATCGGCGGACGGTTCTTCGGCGGCGCGGCCTGCGCCCTGGGGCTGACGGCGTGGCTGTGGCTGCCCACTTTCCTGGCCATGTTCAACGGCAAGTTCAGCGGCGGCAACGTGGACTACGACAGCTTGTTTGCCTGCGACCCCCTGGCGTTCCTGGACCAGCTTCAGCCCAAGCAGTACAGCTCCATCGCCTACGCCGCTTTGCCTTATGTGTTTTGCGGCACAGCGGTGCTGGTGCTGGCAGTGGCGTATTTCTGTTTCAGCCGGTTTTCCGCACGGGAGCAGATTGCCAACGGCGTGGTGCTGGCTATACTCACTGCGTCCCTGCTCCTGTCACCGCTGGATAAGATGTGGCACCTGTTCCAGCGGCCCAACTGGTTCCCCTTCCGCTACTCCTTCCTGTTCTCCTTTTTCCTCATCTATCTGGCCATGGGGGCCATGGACGCGATCCTGTCTGGGCTAAGGGGGAGACGGCTCTGGGCGGGCAGGGCGGCGCTGGTAGCGTTGGGCCTGTTCACTGTAGCGGAGCTGGGAGGGAACGCCCAGTATCTGCTGGGCCGGCTGGAGGGGCAGTTCGTGTCCGCCTCTTACCAGGAATACCGGGACTACTATTCCGCCAACGCGTCCCTGGTGTCCGCTGCCCAGGCCGACGGTGGGGACGGCTTCTTCCGCATGGGAGCTACGGAGGACCGGGGGCACAACAGCCCGCTGTCCTTCGGTTATCCAGGGCTGACCCACTACAGCAGCCTCTATAATTACGATGTGAACCAGCTCACGAAGCGCCTGGGCTTTGCCCAGTCCTGGTTCTGGTGCGCCTGTTACGGTTCCACCCCAGTGACGGACGCGTTTTTGGATGTGAAGTACGTCATCAGCCGCGGGGAGGTCCCCGGTTATGAGCCGGTGGCCCAGGCGGGGGAGTACACCCTTTGGGAAAACCCCAGCGTGCTGCCTCTGGCGGTGCTGGCCCGTGGGGACGGGTTGGCGCTGGAGGGCGCTTCCCCATTCGAGCGGCAGAACAGTTTGCTGGGTGGCCTGCTGGGCCGACAGGCTGCGGCGTTCACTCCTGTGACCGCCGCAGTGTCGGAGGGGGACGGTTGGACGGAGCTGGCCTTTATCGGGGACGGCCTGCCCGTCTACGCCGATCTGTCCGATATGCGCTATGAGCTGGTGTTGGTGGACGGCGTGCCCACGGTGGAGCTGGGGACCAGCGAGGCCGCGTCCATTCACTATCTGGGCACGCCGGAGCCGGGGGCGCTGTGTACGGTGACGGTGTGGCATCAGCCGGGTGCGGCGCCGGACGGCGAACGCTTCCTGAGGGAGTATCACGCCGGCGTGGTGTCCGGCGCGGTGGACGAGTTGGACGGCACGGAGATTTTATCGGTGGAGAAAAACGGCCGGGTGCGGCTCACCGCCCGGGCGGACAGTCCCCGAACGCTGGCGACCACCATCCCCGCCGAGGATGGATGGACCGCTTATGTGGACGGGAAAAAGACGGACACCGGGCGGTATCTGGACACATTCCTGTCCCTGGAGCTGGAGGCAGGAGAGCATACGGTGGAGCTGCGCTACACCGCCCCAGGCCTGATCCCCGGCGCGGCGCTGGGAGCGCTGGCTGCGGCGGGGCTGGTCCTTGTGATCGTTTGGAGACGGAAGCGTGACATATCATCATGAAACGGAGGGAAGGGCGATGGTAGATATACAGAGCTGGATGGGGGAACTGAAGGGAAGGCTGCTGGAGCAGTTCGGCGGACGGCTGCGGGCTTTGGGGCTCCAGGGCAGTTACGGCCGGGGCGAAGCCGGTGAGGACAGCGATATCGACGTGGTGGCGGTGCTGGATCATGCGGAGCTTTGCGACCTGGATGCGTACCGGGCCATCGTCGCCAAAATGCCTGAGGGGGAGAAAGCCTGCGGCTTTTTGTGCGGAGAATGGGAGCTGAAAAGCTGGCCCCGGTTTGACCTGCTGTCGCTGGTCCTGGATACCCGGATCGTTTATGGTACGATGGACGGCCTGCTGCCGCCTATGGGGCGGGCAGAGCTGGCGGAGGGGGCGGCCATCGGCGCGTCTGGGCTGTATCATGCCGCTGTCCACACCTATTTGTATGCGTCCCGTGAGGAATGGCCCGAATTTTTGAGCGCGGCAGGGAAAAGCGCGTTTTTTGTGCTTAGGACGCTACATGAGCTGCGCTGCGGCCAGCGGGTACAAACCCGGCAGGAGCTGTTGGATGTCCTGACGGGGGACGAGCGGGCGGTGTTGGCCCCGGAGGAGGGGGGAACGCCGGAAGCAGCGTTCACCCGCCTGCTGCGCTGGAGCGCTGCTGCTATGGCAGAGGCTCAGGACAGAAGGAAGGTCTGATATGGAATATACGTCGAGCGAATTTGCGCTTGCAAACGGGAAAGTGTGCGTCATCCGCCGGGCGGAAGCGGAGGATGCGGAGGCGCTGCTGCATTATCAGAAGCAGACCAGTGGGGAAACCCCATATCTGGTGACGGGGCCGGAGGACATTGACTGGACGGTTGAACAGCAGGTCCGGCGGATCGAGATGTGGAATGCCGGCTCTGGCCGGCTGCGGCTGGTGGCGGAGATGGACGGAACGCTGGCGGGCGCGGCCATCGTATACGGAGTGGGCGGTCAGAGCCGACTGCGGCACCGGTGCAGCGTGGATATCACGCTTTACCAGGAGTTCTGGGGTATGGGCATCGGTACATTGCTGCTGGGGGAACTGCTGGCCTCTGCAAAGGCTGCAGGCTATGAACAGGCTGAGCTGGACGTGGTTTCCACTAACGCCCCCGCGATTGCCCTGTACCGGAAGCTGGGCTTTGAGGCGGTGGGGATCATCCACCGTGCGATGAAGTACCGGGACGGGAGCTGTGCGGATTTCCATCTGATGGTAAAACCCCTGTTTTAAGGAGAACAGGGACAAAATTTCCCTGACATATTCGCCGTCCTGCCGTCCATGCTAATATGGACAGGAGGGACGGCGGATGTATAAAAGCTACTGGAATCTGTTTTGGACCACCGGATTGCCCCATGCGTGGCTGATGAGCAGGGACAGAGGGGAGCCCGCTCAGGCTCCGGACAGCCTCCTGCCGGGAGAACGGCAGATGCTGTCCGGCCCGTTGGCCGACCCGCAGCCCCGTTCGGACAATTCCCCCGGCGGTCCTATGAAACTTTACTGAACTGGCCCCGGTAGGCCGGGGCTACATAAGCTCAAAGGAGCGTTATATGCACCTGACCACCAATGCCCTCGTGCTGCGCGAGGTGAATTACAAGGAATCGGACAAAATACTCACCATCCTTACCGAGCGGGAGGGCAAAATCA
>CATJRT010000304.1 GCA_949742895.1 uncultured Eubacteriales bacterium
GATCATCACGTTTTCGGCAGTGGTGTTGTTGAACTCAAAGATATTCTCGATCAGCTCTTTTTCCGATGCCTCGATGGCCCCGCGCTCCTCACCCAGGTCCACCATCATAAGTATCTCGTCCTCGCTCACGTCCTCCTGGTCGGCCTTCGGGTCGATACGCAGCAGGCGCAGCACGCCGTTGGTGGACTTGGACAACAGCCAGATGACGGGCCGGAACAGCGCCGCCATAGCGGCCACCACGCCCACCGTAAACCGGGCCACCTTCTCTGTCTTTTTCATGGCGATGCGTTTGGGTACCAGCTCCCCCAGCACCAGGCTGAAGTAGGACAGCACCAGCGTGATGAACACCACCATGAGATTATTCAGCGTAGCGGGCGGCAGGGCTGTAACCCCCATGTCTACCACCAGCCAGTTCACCAATGGGTCGGAAAAGCTGTCCGCCGCAAACGCGGAGGACAGGAATCCGGCTAATGTAATGGCAATCTGGATGGCAGATAGAAACCGGTCCGGGGCCTGGGTGAGCTTGAGCAGCTTTGCCGCCTTTTTGTCTCCCTCCTCCGCCTGCTTTCTCAGCTTGCTTTCGGAGAGAGAGATGACAGCAATCTCTGCCGAGGCAAAAAAGGCGTTTATGAGGATAAGTACAATCAGCACGATCAATTTTGGTAATGGGTCGTCCAAGGATGAATGCCCTCCTAACAAGCGGTCTGTTGGATTTGCCGCAGTGCGGCGCAGACCCTAACATTTTATAGTATAGCATGGTTTGGGAAAAATGCAATCAAAAAGAAACGCGAAGTTGGCCCGCTTTGTAAACAGCGCACCATTGACATACGGTACATTTAATTGTATACTTATTTTCGTATTTCGTTTACAATAAAAGGAGGAATTATGATGACAGAACAAAAGCGGGACCGTATCCACCGGATGGCGGTGTGTGCGGTGATGGCGGCGGTGATGTGCGTGCTGGCGCCCATCTCCATCCCCATCGGCCCAATCTCCATCACAGGAGGGACGCTGGCCATTTACCTGACGGCATATCTGCTGGGCGGCAAGTGGGGCACGGTGACCACTCTGGTATACCTGCTGGTGGGCTTTGCGGGCCTGCCGGTGTTCAGCAACTATATGGGCGGCGCGGCGCGCCTGCTGGGTCCCACGGGGGGGTATCTGGTGGGGTACTTGCCCATGATGCTGCTGGCGGGCTTTATCGTGGAGCTGACTCTCCGCTGCTTTGATGGCCTGGGGAAGAAGGGTGCGGTTCTGGCGCTTGCCCTCCAATTCCTTGGGATGGTGGTAGCCACAGCGGTGCTGTATGCCTTCGGCACGGCCTGGTACTGTTTCCAGGCGGATGCACCGCTGGATAAGGCCCTGGCAGCCTGCGTACTCCCCTTCATCCCCTTCGATC
>CATJRT010000305.1 GCA_949742895.1 uncultured Eubacteriales bacterium
CAAAAATTGACTTTTCCATAATATGGTCTCTCGATAGGTTGAGATTCCTTGCAATCCAATCACATACGGCTGATTTTACAAAAATGTTGGGAGGAACTTCCTTACGAAGTTCCTCCCAAGTACAGGATTTTTGTCTGCATCTCGTTTGTCAATGAGACTTGGCAGCGGATGAAGGATTCGAACCCTCACAAACAGAGTCAGAGTCTGGTGTGCTACCATTACACTAATCCGCTCTATATTTGCCTCTCTCAGAAGCTGTTGTTTATTATACCAGAACGCAGGATTTTGTCAAGGCTTTTTTGCAAAGCTTCTGAAAAAAATTTCGATCCCGGAGACAACAGCCTCCGGGACCGCTTTGTTTCCTGCTTTAAGCGTAAAATGCGTGGGCACCAATAGTAGTCACATAGGTGCGGTTGCGGGACGCATAGCACGACACTCCAGCCCGGTTGAAGAACAGGGCGGTGGGAACCACGGACACCCCTTCCAACACCAACTTGGCCGCAATAACGGAATCTGCGTTGGGCGTTCTGTAGATGGAGCCGCTGGCAGCGGGGCTGAACTGATTCTTCTGGAAAATCACGTCGTAAATGGTATTGGGGAACAGGGGACTGCGCACCCGGTTCAGCACCACATTACCCACCGCAATCTTCCCTGTCATGGATTGATTGCCACTTTCCGCGTTAATGATACGGGAAAGCCACAGCACGTTGTCGCTGCCGTAGTACGCGTCAGCCGTCAGCAGATACGCGAGGGTAACGCCGGGACGGTGGTTCAGGATGACGGTGCACTGCGCACTATCGAACCCCACGTCCAGATTGTACACCTGGCCGATCACGCGTACAGGCACCGCCACGGAGCCGTTCAGCGTGCTGACGCCGCCCTCAACAAACAGACAGCGGCCGTTGGCCTCGATATAGGCAGCGCCAACCCTGGCTGTAAGGCTTAGGTTTTCCGTCACCACGTTCGCGTTTGCTCCACCGGCGTCCACCACCTCAGCGACATGGCTGGCACTGACGGATACTCTGCCGTTTTCCTCCTCCACCATGGCCTCTGGATCCATAAGAGCCGCAAAAGAGGCCACAGTGACGAAGCACACGCCGTCCCGGATTTCGTAGTCCACTGAGTAGACTGGCTCGCCGTCCAGACGGATGGCGCTCCACCCGCCCTCTGCGGCAAAGGTTGGGAGAATCAGGCTTGCCACTGCGAGAATTGCCAGCAGGAAACTGGTTGCTCGTTTTTTCAAAGTTGATCTCTCCTTAATTACAATTTGTTTTCAAATTGTAACCACATTGTAACCTATCGAGACCAATTTTGCAACCTTTTCCAGTCGGCCAAATAACCAAATATCCCCCCTTGCAAAACCATATAGTTGTTTATTTTCAATATTTTCGGGTTCTTTTTACAAGAACTCCCAACAACTTTTTTCAGCATCATCGGTAAAACCAGTGACATCCAATGGTAACAACATGGTCCCTATTTTCCATAATCCAGTGGTTATTTGTCAAATCCGGGGCCAAAAAGTAAAGGCTGTCCCCCGCAGCTCTGGCCCCCTCCAGCACCAGCTTTGCCGCCAGTACGCTCTCCTCCGTCGGCTCATTATAAACAGTTCCATTGGCCACCGGCTGAAACTGGATGCCCCACTTGTCATCGAAGATCACGTCGTAGATGGTGTCGGGGAATTCGTAGCTGGCCACCCGGTTAAGTACTACCGTTCCCACTGCAATTTTCCCCAGCAGAGGTTCTCCACGGCTCTCGGCAGAGATGATCCGGGACATCCAATACAGCTCTTCCTCCGTATAGGGCGCAGAACCGGGCTGCCCGCTGCCCGGAGTCAAGGTCACACCTGCCTCCCGGCTCCAGTCCACCTGGCCGCCCAGCGCCTGGGCCAAAACCCGGACAGGCACCAATGTACGCCCATTTTCCAGGCGTACCCCACCAGGTATGTATAACGCCCGGCCATTCACCGCCAGCCAGCTTTGTCCCGGCGCAGCTGACAGAGTCACCCCATCCCCCCGCACCCAGGCAGAGCCACCCTCCCAGCTCACCTGGGCGCCTGGCAAAAGGGCCTGGGCCACCGTACGCAGGGATACATAAGTGGAGCCGTCAATCACTCTGGCCGCCGCCTGGCTCCAGAGATTTTCTCCGTTTACGTTCAATACATCCGCCGCTGAAGCAGACGGGACAAGCCCAGCAGTCAGTGCGCCGGCCAACGCCAGACTCAATATAGCGGTTTTCACTTTCATGTTTTCCACTCCTTGCCGTTTTGATAACAAAATTGTAACCTTTTCATCCCTTTTCTTCAAGGCCAAATCCCTGCCAACACATACAGTTCTTTCCAATAAAACGGCTCATGATAGTTCAATGCTTCAATTTAAGAAATTCTTACAATTTTTCCTGATAGCTTCTTAACCTTCCAGATGTATACTTGCTGTACCGATACGGTTAGTACGGTTTTCCACAGAGAGGAGCAATCTTTATGTCAATTTTGGAAGTCGAGCATGTGAAAAAGATATACACCACCCGCTTTGGGGCACAGAAGGTAGAAGCCTTGTCCGACGTTGCCTTTCAGGTGGAGCAGGGGGAATATGTGGCCATCATGGGCGAATCCGGCTCAGGTAAGACCACTTTGCTGAACATCCTCGCGGCGCTGGACCGTCCCACCTCCGGCACGGTGCTGCTGGCAGGCAAGGACCTGAGCCGCGTTCGGGAAAAGGATATGGCCGCCTTCCGTCGGGACAACCTGGGCTTCGTGTTCCAGGACTTCAACCTGCTGGACACCTTCAGTCTCCGGGACAACATCCTGCTGCCCCTGGTGCTGGCAGGGAAAAAACACCAGGAAATGGTGCGCCTGCTGGCCCCCCTGGCAGAGACGCTGGGCATCGAAACGTTGCTGGACAAATACCCATATGAGGTGTCCGGCGGACAGAAGCAGCGGTGCGCCGTGGCCCGGGCGCTCATTACCCAGCCCCAGATCGTGCTGGCCGACGAACCTACCGGGGCGCTGGACTCCCGGGCGGCGGACGGCCTGATGGAACTGTTCACCAAGATCAACCGGGCAGGCCAGACGGTGCTCATGGTCACCCACTCCACCGCCGCCGCCAGTCGGGCCAGCCGGGTATTGTTCATCCGGGACGGCAGGATATACCATCAGCTCTAACGGGAAAACCGCTCTGATGGCGAGATGTACCGGCTCATCGCAGACACCCTCACCCGCCTCGCTGCCGGAGGTGAGAAGCGTGCGTAACGGCCTGTATCCCAAGCTGGCGGCCCAGAACATCAAGCAGAACCGCCGCTTCTTCCTGCCCTACCTGCTGGCCCTGGCGGGGCTGACCGCTGCCTTCTACGTCATGTCCGCCCTGTCCACCGATCCCGGCGTGCTGTATATGCGGGGCTTCGCTTACGTCCAGGTGATGATGACCATCGGGATGTTCGTGGCGGGGCTGTTCTCTGCCGTGCTGCTGCTGTATATCAACAGCTTTTTGATGAAGCAGCGCAAAAAGGAGCTGGGCCTTTACAACATCTTGGGCATGGGCAAGGGGAACATCGCCCTGATCCAGTGCTGGGAGAGCCTGTTCACCGCCATCATCGGCATTGGCGGCGGACTGATCTGCGGCATAGCCCTCCACAAGCTGTCCACCCTGGCCCTCACCGCCCTGCTGCGGTTCTCCATCCCCTTCTCCGCCTCCCTGTCTGTTCCAGCGCTCATATCCACGGCGGTATTTTTCGGGGGCTTGCTGGTGCTGGCGCTGATCCTCA
>CATJRT010000306.1 GCA_949742895.1 uncultured Eubacteriales bacterium
GAAAAGGCTTTTGCTCCCTGTTCAAAAAGGACTGCCGAATGCTGGCATCGGGGAAGTTTTTCCTTATGGCGCTGGGATTCCTGGTCCTCTATACGGCCTATGTCAACCTTGGCTATCTCCGCTTCATGCAGATGGAGCCATACCAGGTGTACCTCTACGACCCGGCGGGAACGCAGCCGGCAAAGTCCCCCCTGGTGCAGACGGTTCCCTCTATGGAGGAGCTGGATGCCGCCCTGCTAGCCGACGCCAACGGCGTGGGGCTGGATGCCAGCGCCGGGGATGTGCGGGTAGTGCTCTACAAAGGGGCCGAGCATATCGACAACCACCGGGCAGACTACGCCCTCTCCCTGCTGCGGCCCTCGACCAGTCCTGCCCCAGAGGTGCTGGGTACCTATACACCGGAGCAGAAGGCCCGGCGAGAAATCACCTGCGAGCTGCTGTTCTTTGAGCTGGCCGCCGTGGGATTCCTGGGTATTGCCGCTGTGCTGTTCAAGGAAAAGGGGATGGGGGTCATCCGGGTCCACGCCATTCTCCCACTACGAAAAGACCTGTTTCTCCTCTCCAAGCTGGCGGTGTTCCTCCTATCCGATCTGGTCTTTGCTGTTCTGCTCACCCTGCTGAATGTGGGACTTGCAGATGGGACAGCGATACTCCCCACTGTCTTGCTCCAAACGGCTATCCTGTCGCTGATGATGGCCTTGGTGGGGTTGCTTTGCGCCCTGCTCCTAAAGGATTTCCGGCAGTTTACACTGGCCTATCTGGTTATCGCCATCTTTGCCGCAACGCCTGTCTTTTTGTCCGCCAACACATCGGTGAAGTTTGATTGGATCGGCTGGCATCCCTTCTACCATGTCTATATGGGTCTGAAAAATGCCTACTTTGGGACAGCCATTTCGCCGGTCTATTATGCCGGAGCTGTATCTGCGGTTATCCTGCTGTTCCTTGCGGTACAGCTTGCGTTCCGCCGGGAAATCGGAAAGGAGGGATGAAAAGTGAAAGGCTTAAAATATCAGCTAAAAAGCGTTCTGCGAGACAAATTCTGCCTGATGACCTTCCTATTGCCCATCCTGGTAGCCGTGGCACTAAAATTTATGGGCTCTGTCGATATGTCCAGCCTGGGAGAGCTGCACTTCGGCGTGCTGGAAAACGACCTGTCCCCTCAGACGGTCACATGGCTGGAACGGTACGGACCGGTAACAGCCTACGGGACCCCGGAGGAGCTGACCACCGCCATTCGGGAGCCGTCCACCAATGTCATCGGCGTGGCTGCGGATGGGGACAGCCTCAAAACCGCCATCAGCGGAGATGAGCTGGATATTTTTCAGCAGGCAGCGGCAACTCTCCCCGCCCTCTATGACCAGAGGGCAGAGACCGGACAGGCAAAGGTTCAGATTTTGGAACGCCCGGACATCCTGGAAAGTCTCCAAGGCATCTTTATCCCCGCTGTGCTGATTGTGGCTATGTTCATGGGCTGCACCTTCAACGCCATGAACATCATCTCCGAAAAGGAGGACGGTGTAGCTTTTGTCAACGAGATCCTACCCATGTCGCCAAGCCAGTACATTTTGCAAAAGGTTGTGGTGGGATTTCTCTTTGGGAGCCTCTCCTCCATCGTAACGGCCTATATCTGTTTCCGACTGACCTGGCAAAACCTTGGGGTGATGCTGGCGTTGATCCTTCTGTCCTCCTTTGTGGCGGCACTGATCGGGCTGTTCATCGGCAGGTTTTCCGAAGGGCTGATGATCGGCGTGGTTTACATCAAAATCATCATGCTGGCGTTTATCGCGGTGCCCATTGTATGTGCTCTGGTTGGAGTGCGCGGATCACTGGCGGTCCTTTGCAATATTGTCCCGTCTCAGCCCGCCTTTGAGGGTATGATGGCATTGTCCGCCGGGAAGATGGGGACGGCAGCGAAGGATGTTGGGTTCCTGGCAATTCACTGCATCGCCTGGTTTGCCCTGTATATTTTGATTTCGGCCAAAGGAAAAAAAGGGTGAGCCGATCTCTAAAATATCTGCCTATGGATGATATGCCGGAACAACAGGGCAGCAGGTTTTCTGCTGCCCTGTCGGTCTGTCGTCAAAAAATACTCGCCGGGCCGGTTCAACATAAGGCTATTTATGTTGAGCTGGCCCCTTTCTTCTCCGCTGTTTTCCCCTTCCAGTTCAACATAACTGCCGGGCTTCCGTGGAAAAACGAGTTCGACATAAATAAATTGACCTCCCCCGTTGCAAATTGTCCTCTTTCCTCCTATGGATAAAAAAGGCTAACGGGAGGAAAAGCACATGGAAGAATACCGGCACTATTTGGAATCCCTTGGGCGCTCGCCTAATACCATCGAAACCTACCTGCTGGCGGTGGAGGGATACCGGAAATGGTATCAGGACAGCTTCGGCCTTGAAATGGCCCAGCTGTACCGCCCCAATATCCTGGACTATAAATCCTACCTCATCCATATCCGCAAGCTGAAGGAGGAGTCGGTCAACGCCAGGCTGGCAGCCCTGATGAGCTACAACCGGTTCCTGGTTGCCTCCGGCCGGCAGAAGCAGCTGGTTATCGACCGGGAGACGGACTATATCCCGGTGCAGACAAGCTATGCCAGCCCCAGCACTGTCAGCCAGGCAGAGGTGGACGCCTTTCGGCAGGTGATCCTGGCCTCCAGAAAGGATCTCTGCCAACGGGACTATGCCATGGTGACGCTGCTTGCCTATGCGGGGCTGCGGGACAGCGAAATGGTGGGGCTTCTGCTGGCAGATGTCGATCTCACC
>CATJRT010000307.1 GCA_949742895.1 uncultured Eubacteriales bacterium
CGCTGCCGATGAGCAGGACGGCGATATCACGGCCAAAATTGTGGTGGAGTCCAGCCCAGAGCTCACTTTCAAGAACGGCAAGGCCACACCGGAGACGGCGGGTGACTATGAGCTGACCTACTCCGTTACCGATAAGGGTGGCCTGACCGCCGAGGCTTACGCCACCCTCACCGTCACCAAGCAAACCGGGGACGCGGTGGTCTACAAGCAGTTTGATTTTAGCGCCGCCAAGCCTGCGGACGATAAAGGGTGGATTCCCAGCATTGTGGAGAGTGCCTCTGCCACGGGTGAGCTGAAGCAGGGCGCTTATGTGTTCGACATCAAAAACCCCGGCGAGGGGGACGGCGACATCCAGTTGGTCAAATCCGGCGTGGAGCTGAAAGCAGCGGATTACCGGGTGGTGGTGTACGCCAAGTCTACCAAGGCTACCTATGCCCACATTTTGGCCCGGGACGAGAACGCCGCTGACTGGGCCACCTTCGGCGGGGCATTCAACCTTCCCATTGGTACAGAAATGGCTCCTATTGAGCTGGCCTTCACCTCCACCGGGGTAGGCAAGGCGGAGTTTATCCTCAACTTGGGCAAGATCACCCCCAACCCGGACAACGCCTCCGACACCACCCCCGAGGACTTCACTGTCACCATTGACAAGATTGAGATCTATGAGGTATCCGGTGAGGAAACCAGGAACGCCATCTATACCGGCAGTCCGGAGCTGACTGTATCCGCCGGGGACGGCGCTTCCGCCCAGGCCAATGGGGATACTGTGGAAATCAACGGCTATCCCACCGAAGGTGGTGTGTGGAGCATCAAGGCCGACATCGGCCTGCCTGGAGTGGCCATTGAGGCGGGGCAGAAATACTACTACAGCTTCAAGGTCAACTCCCAGAACGCCCAGGGCGGCGAGTGCTTAGTGGAGAGCGCGTCCCAAGCGGACGCCAACCGGGTGAGCTTCAACAGCCTGTCCGTCAGTGCCGGGGAGGACGCGGTGATCACCGGCAGCTTCACGGCGGAGCAGGCCGTGGCCGATCCCGTAATCCGACTCCAGATTGGCAGTCCCTCCGATGGGATATCCGCCAATACGCTGCGCATATCCGACGTAGAGTTCGGCAAGCTGGAGGGCGACCTGGAGACAGTGAAAACCATCGATGCCTTTACCCCCTTTGGCCGGGACACTGCCAACGGGAGCGACCCCGGACAGCCCTGGGAAACCTTTAATGGCTCCGATGAGGGAGCCGAGGGTGTGGGTACCGTCTGGGCTGAGGGCGGCAGCTTTTTCTACCGCATCGACCAAGGCGGAGTCACGGATTGGCACAACAAGCTGATTTGCGGCTATACCGGCAATCCCCTGACCCTGGCCGCCGACAGCTACTACACTGTGGAAATCACCGCCAAGGCGGATAAGGATGTGTCCTGCGGCTTCTTCCTCAACACCATGGGCGGCTGGGATCCCCGGATCTCCGAGAAAATGGATATCACCACCCAGGAGCAGACCTTCACCTTCACCACCACGGACACTTTTGTTACTGACATGGACTTTGAGATGCTGTTCCAGTTCGGCTCGGAGCAGACCGCCCAGCTGGGCGGGGTCACCATTGAGCTTTCCAACGTGACCATTTATCAGGTGCCCGTGATGTAACACACCTACCTGACAGCAGGGGGGATGCCGTGGGCATTCTCCCTGCTCGTTTTATATGGAAATGGAGGCAGCTATGAAACTCAAACCATGTACACCCTTGTTGGCGTTGGGCTTGGCGGTCAGTATCCTCCTGTCCGCTTGTGGGCAGCATGCAGAGCAGACAGCCCCGCCTGATGACGGTGAACCGTTCTCCTATCCCACCGATGATAAGGATTTCTCCTCTCTGCGCACCCCGGGCAGCCAGGAGGCCGCCTATGACTACCGAATGTTTTTCCTTCCCGGCGTCGATGGTGTGGAGCAGCCCTATGTGGGGGATACCATGCCTTACTATGAGGACGGAACCTATTACATCTACTATTTGAAAGAGGCCGGGGATTCCTACAACCACTCCGTCTATTTGGTTACCACCACCGATTTCGTCCATTATGAGGAGTGGGACGAAGTGGTGCTGGAGGCCAGCCGCAGCGGAGGCCAAGACGGCTGGACCGGCACCGGATCCGTGGTCAAAATTGGCGAAAAATATTACTTCTTTTATACCGGCCACACCGACGCGGCAGACGCGGAATACAAGGAGAAGATCCTGGTGGCGGTGGGGGACAGCCTCACCTCTTTCGAGAAGGTGGCCGACTGGAGCATCGCGCCCCCCGATGAGCTGGGCCAGAAGCGCGATTTCCGGGATCCCCAGGCATACTATGATCCCGCAACCGATACCGTCTCCCTGACCATTACCGCCTCCCAGGGCGGTGTGGCCCGGATCTTGAAGTACACCCTCAGCGCCGATTTGCAGACCGTGACCTATGATGGGATCATCTTTACTAACCCTGTGGGCGAGTTCTGGAATTTGGAATGCAGCGACACCTTCCGCATAGGGAACAAGTGGTACATCACCTACTCCGCCCAAGACGACACGCTGTGGTACGCCTCGGCGGACGGGCAGTTTGGCCCCTACTCCGACCCTGAACGGCTGGAGGGCAAGCTGTTTTACGCTGCCAAGCACGTGGAGGACGGCGAGAACGCCTACATGGTGGGCTGGGCTCGCCGATCCGAGTCCCACTCCTCCACCCAGGACGTGGCCGCCTGGGGCGGTAACCTGGTGGTGCAGAAGCTCGTTCAGACAGTGGAGGGCGGCCTGACCCTGGCCCCTGTAGACAGTGTAATAGAGCAGTTTGCCGTCCGGCGGGAGCTGCCCCTGGGCTCGTCCAGTGCCACCATTGAGGCAGGCTCTGCCTACAGCTACACCGATGCCTTTACCTGCTACGAGCGGTTTGCGATCACCGGAAAGTTCAACTGTTCTGGCACCGGATCGTTTG
Organism: uncultured Eubacteriales bacterium; assembly: GCA_949742895.1. The sequence continues at coordinate 2,950 of CATJRT010000307.1, forward strand.
GAATGGCCTTCGACTACAACAACCGGGAGGACAAGTACAAATTGATCTCCATCTGTCCCAAGGAGGGAAAGCTCCAGCTTTCCTTTAACGAGGGTACCACCCTCATTGCGGAGACTGCCGTCAATGTCCAGCCCGGACAGGAATATTCCTTCACCTACATCCAGGAGGGCTCTGTGGGGGTGTTCTACCTTGACGGGCAGGCAGCGCTGACGGTACGGCTGTACGGTGCCAGCGGCGAGGCCATCAAGCTCTTTGCTGAGGGTAACACAGTAGAATTCACCGCATTGCGGCAGTATACCGCATAACATCAAACCTGTGGAGGCGGAAAGGAATGCGTAGCATCTTCAATATAGACAGCCCAGTGATGAGTAGCCTGATCAAATTTGCGGACTGCATTTGCGTCAGCCTGCTCTGGCTGGTATTCTCACTACCAATTGTCACCATGGGCGCGTCCAGCGCGGCACTGTATGCCACCGTATACAAATATCTGCGCCGGGGCGAGGGGCACCTGTGGCAAACCTTCTGGGGGGCGTTTCGGGACAACCTGAAGCGGTCCACCTTGGTGTGGCTGGTGGCGCTGGGTGTGCTGGCTCTGCTGACAGTGGACGCGCTGGTATTCCGTACCCTGAAGCTCAGTGGCAATCCCTTTGGCAATGTGTACTGGGGCGTGCTGGTGCTGGTCTGCGTTGCGCTGGTGTGGAACGCGTTCCTGTCCGCTTACGCCGCCCGGTTTGCCGGCTCCGCCCGTGATGTACTCAGGTTTGGGTTCCTCCTTATGGCCGCCCATCCTGTTCGGGGATTGGAGGTACTGGTGCCCATTCTGGGTGGGGCCGCGCTGGCCCTGATCCAGCCAGCCTTTCTGGCTGTTGTCCCGGCGGTGGTGTGCTGGCTGAACAGTGTGGTTTTAGAAAAAGTCTTTCTGCTTCATATGAAACCGGAGGACGTAGAACGGACGCGGGGCAACAATGCCGAATCTCAATCCCAATAAGTAAGGAGAAATTGACGTGGAAAGCCATAAATTGCTGTTTGCCAGGGCATATGAAGCTGAAGCGGGGAGACAGATCCCCGCAGAGAGCAGGCCAAGGTTTCACCTGTCCCCCTATACGGGGTGGATGAACGACCCCAATGGATTTTCGTTCTATCAGGGACAGTATCATCTATTCTATCAGTATAATCCTTACTCCACGGAATGGGACTCCATGCACTGGGGTCATGCCGTAAGCCGGGATTTGCTGCACTGGACTTACCTTCCAGCCGCGCTGGCTCCCGACGCGCCCTATGATTCCTACGGTTGTTTTTCGGGTAGCGGGATTGAACTGGCTAATGGGAAGCAGCTTTTACTGTATACCGGCGTTCAAAAAGAGGGCGGCGACAAAGGAGAGGAGATCCAGACGCAGTGCGTGGCTGTGGGCGATGGGCTGGACTATTACTCCCGAAAAATAATCTAGAAAAAAGATGCAGAAAGTGGTAAAATAGACAGCATGGAACACGTAGATTTACGAAA
>CATJRT010000308.1 GCA_949742895.1 uncultured Eubacteriales bacterium
CCTGCTCTTGAGCTTCTGCCTGTCCCGTCCCGGCAGCGTCTGCCCGCTGGCCGCCAGCACGATGTACCGCACCTTCCCCCGCTTCTCCACCGTGTTGAAATACACCGATTGTCCTGCTTCGTTCCGTAACCTCATGACGCTTTCCCTTTCTCCCCGTCAAGCCGTTAGGACAGCTTTTGAATGTGCACCTTCAAATCTCCGTCATCCGCTCCATGCAGTCCCCGCAAAGGATGTTCACCGCCCGCGTGGCCCGGACGCTCTGCCCGCACTTGGGGCATACCAGCTTCCGTGTGCTGGACTTCTTCGGCTTCTCCGTCTCGGCCCCTGAACTGTTCCCGGCCTTACTGCCGCCACTGGCAGTTGGCGTCCGGCCTGTCCCCCGGTTGATGGCGATATCCTCCCAACCCTGTTGAATGATGTACTGCCACCCATATACCTCCTGCGAACGTGGGAGCAACGAGCGCAACAACCGCATCATCCGGCGCTTCTTCCCCAAGAGCAAGTCCCTGCGCAAAATCACGCAGGCAGACTGCGACCATGCTGCTACCGAGATGAACGATATGCCCCGCAAGATTCTTGGCTACGCCACTGCACGGGAGCTGTTTGAACGTGAACTTGACAAACTCTTGTCTCCGTCCTTCTAAAATTTTTTACCCTTTTTGTTCGTTTGCACTTGACAATCTTCAGAAGATGAATGGAGAAGAATGGAGAAAAGCCCCCGGCTGCTGGCCGGGGGCTTGAATGTGCAGTTTACTCGGGCTTGGAGGTCTTAATGAAGTCGCGATACTTGGCCTTGCGGGCTTTGGCCGCGTCGGACTGCATCAGCTCACGGGAGGACTTCTCGTTGTTCTGGATGTCGTCGCCGTGGATGAACTTGCCAGGGATGGAGTCGTGGGCGTGGGGCAGCCACTTTTCGGCGTCAAACTCAAAGACGTACTTGCCGTCCACATTCTTCATCACGCCCTCGGTGCCACACAGGCAGCAGATGGCAGTGCCGTCCTCCTGGAGGTAGAAGTTGTTGCTGTGGCAGTAGGGGCACACGCCGGCGGGGCCTTTATAGTCCTCGTTGTAGATGCCGTGGGCGGGCACGAAAGTGCCGTCGGCGATCTTCTTGGCGGCGTTGGCCAAATCCACGCCCATGCTGTGGGCCTTTGCCACGGCCTCGTCGTTCATGATGATGGACAGGGACCAGGGGAAGCACTGGTTGTCGATTACGGTCCACTTGGGGGTGAGGGCGTGGGTGGCGAAGTCGCACTGGATGCGGGTGGCCCAGTCGGAGCCGCCGATACCCATGAAGGTGACCACCTTCTCCTTGAGGTACTTGGGGTCGATAGGCTTGGCGTTGGGGTTAGCCTCAGCGATCTTCTGGGCGATCATCAGGTTGCCGCGATCCATGCGGGGGCCAAAGCGGTCCATGATGGTGTGGAACAGGCCGGGGGCGCATTTTTCGAAGATGGGAGCGGCCCAGATAATGCCGTCGGCGTCGAACATCTTGTCAATCAGCCACTGCAGGTCGTCTTTAATGACACAGCCGTTGCCGCGGCCGGAAAACAGGCCCATGACGCAGGCCTTGCAGCCAGTGCAGTGCTGAATATTGAGCTGGGTGACGTTAATGAATTCGATCTCAGCGCCCTGCTCCTGTGCGCCCATCAGGGCCTCTTTGCACAGGGAATCGTTGGCGCCGTTGAGGGTGCCGGCGGACAGACCTAAAACTTTCATGTGAATTTTCCTCCTTGATGTAATTTAATGCGGTATGCCCCGGGTGAACCGGACCGCAGGGCATAGGACTGCGGAATCAGTTTGACCGCATCAATATTAGCTGTTAATAGGATAACATATTTTTAACTTTGTGAAAAATAACTCTTTTGGCGGGTTTTCGCCATTCTGGTTATGAGAGAAAAAAGTTTTTGTGCATTTCGTCAAATTGCTTGCCGGTTTTTTTGCTTTCTGCTATAATGGGATAAAGTCTCAGTGAAAAAATATCCCGAATGTGACGGAAGATTAAGAAGCGAGGGGCTGCCGGGAAAGGGAGGTCGTGCGCGTGAATCTGACACGCATCCAATATTTTGTAGAGGCTGCCAGGCGGGAGAACTTTTCCCAGGCTGCCCAGGTTTTATATGTTTCTCAGCCAAACCTGTCCAAGCAGGTCGGCCTGCTGGAGCAGGAGGTGGGGTTCGAGCTGTTCCGCCGGACGGGAAAGAACGTTCAGCTTACCCAGGCGGGGCGGTACCTGTATGAGCAGCTCAAGGATATCCCGGAGCACACAGCCCAGGCCGTTGCCTACGCCCAAGCTCTCAGCCGGGGGGATCAGGGGAGCCTGTCCATTGGCGTTTTGGAGGGGCAGGACGTGAATTTCTTTCTGTCCAGCCGGATTGCCACCCTGCGGGAGCGCTTTCCCGGGACGGCGGTGGAGATGGAGCGCAACAGCTTCCGCAACCTCCGACGGGGGCTGGAACGGGGGAGCTATGACGTGCTGTTTACCCTGGAATTTGAGCTGGAGGGCCGGGACGACTGGGACAGCTATTTGCTGTTCCACCAGCCCGGGGCTATCGCCATCAGTCGGTCTCACCCGCTGGCGGGTCGGGAAGAGCTTTCTGTGGAGGATTTTCGGAACGAGCCCTTCGTGGCTATCTCCCGTGAGGATTCCCCCGGAGGCTATGGGCTTCTGCTGGACCAGTGCGGGCGGTGCGGCTTTACCCCCAATGTGGTGCGGGAGACATCCACTCTGGAAAGTCTGCTGCTGTGCGTGGAGATGGGGGTGGGGGTGTCCATCCTGGACCGGAACACCCGGCTGGAGCGCAATGACGCGGTGCGGCTGGTCACTATCCCAGGCAGTACGGCGGCGGGGCTGGTGGCGGTGTGGCGCAGGGATACCCAGAACCCCATGGTCCGGCGGCTGGTGGACACCCTGGCGGAGCATGAGGTGGGCTACCCGGCAAATTGAAAAGGACCGCCCTGGACAAATCCGGGGCGGTCCTTTTCTCAGTTCAGCTTCAATACATCCTTGTAAAAGGCGTCCATCTCCTTTTTTGTGCGGAAGGTGGCCATATACATTTGGTTGCCCATGGCATCGGCCAGCAC
>CATJRT010000309.1 GCA_949742895.1 uncultured Eubacteriales bacterium
CATGAAGCAGCGGCTGGGCATCGCGGTAGCCCTGGGGGGGACCCCGGATTTTCTGGTGCTGGACGAGCCGGTGAACGGTCTGGATCCCCAGGGCATCATCGAGATCCGGGAGCTGATCCTGAAGCTCAACCGGGAACGGCGCATCACGGTACTCATCTCCTCCCACATTCTGGACGAGCTGGCCAAACTGGCCACCCATTACGGCTTCATCGACAGCGGGCGCATCGTCAAGGAGATCAGCGCCCGGGAGCTGGAGGCAGCCTGCCGCAAATGCCTACGGGTAGCCGTCACCGATACCCGACCCCTGGCCCGTGTGCTGGACGGCATGGGGGTGGACTACCAGATCCTGTCCGACGGACAGGCGGACGTGTTCGCCCAGGTGAACATCTCCCAGTTGTCCAAAGCCCTGGATGCGGAGGGCTGCGAGCTTTTGAGCGCCCAGGAGCGGGACGAAAGCCTGGAGAGCTATTTTGTCAACCTGGTGGGGGGTGTCGGCCATGACTAAGCTGCTGAGCGCGAATTTCCTGCGGCTGCGGAAAACCAACCTCATCTGGGGCTCGCTGGGGGTGTGCATCGTCCTGGGAGCGCTGGCGGCGCTGGGGGAGTTCCGGTTCCAGGTCTCCATGGGGACCGACCTGAGCGTGCCGGAGGTAGCCCAGAATAAGGCCCTGCTGGAGGGGCAGTTTTTTGAGTACACCGCCTTCATCGGCGTCCTATCGGCAGCGTTCATCTCCCTGTTCCTGGGCACCGAGTACAGCGACGGGGCCATCCGGAACAAGATCGTTGTGGGGCACTCCCGGCTGACCATCTACTTTGCCAATCTCATCACTGGCTTCGCCGCATCCCTGACGTGCATGGCGGGCTATATGCTGGCCTGTCTGGCGGTGGGCGCGCCCCTGCTGGGCTGGTTCACCAAGCCCGCCGCCCTGCTCCTCACTGCGGTTGCCGGTTCGGCGCTGATGCTGGCGGCGTTCTGCGCCATTTTTACCTTCGTCACCATGAATTGCTCCAAGAAATCCACATCGGTGGTGATCTGCCTGCTGGGGGTGTTTGTGCTATTATTTGCCGCCGTGTACCTCAACGGGCGGCTGGACGCGCCGGAGTTCATCACGGGCTACGAGATGTCCGTCAACGGGCAGATCGTGGAGGCCGTACCGGAGCCCAACCCCGACTACCTCACCGGGACCAAGCGGGCGGTCTACCAGTTCCTCTACGACCTGCTGCCCACGGGGCAGTCCCTCCAGTACACCATGCTGAACTTCACCGAGCCGGAGAAGCTGATGGGGCTGGCGGCGGCGGTATGCGCGGTGTTCACCGGGGCCGGGGCGGCGCTGTTCCGGCGGAAGGATCTGAAATAGGTGGGCGGCATGAGGAATTTGCTTGCCGCGAATTTCTTCCGCCTGGGGAAAAGCAGAATTTTCTGGGGCCTGCTGGGGGTGATGCTCGCCCTGGGGGGGCTGCTGGTCCTGAACTACTGGCAAATGAACCAAGAGGAACACTTCCCGCTGGACGGGGCGTTCTTTACCTACCCCATCCTGGCCTGTATCGTCACAGCGGTGTTTATCCCCCTCTTTTTTGGCGCGGAATACAGCGGAGGATGCATACGGCAAAAAGTGGCGGCGGGCCACTCCCGTCCGCTCATCTACGCCGCGAACCTGTTAGTGGGTACAGCCGCATCCGTGCTGTTTTGCGCGGCCTACATGGCGGCGGTGGCGGCGATGGGCACACCGCTGGTGGGCCCCATAGAGATGGCCCCAGAACTGGCCGCGCTCATCATTTTTGGTTCGCTGGCCGCGATGGCGGCGCTGTGCGCCCTTTTTACCTTCGTTGTAATGCTATGTGACCGAAAAACCGTGGCGGCGGTGGTGTGCGTTTTGGGGGTGTTTCTCCTCTTTATTGCGGGCATCTATATCAGGAGCCGCCTGTTGTCTCCCGAATACCTGAGCGGTTCCTGGAATGAGGCCGGGGAGTATGTTCCGGGCCGCCCGACACCAAACCCTCAGTACCTGGGGGGTGCGCAGCGCACTGTTTTTGAAGTGCTCAACGTTCTCCTGCCCACCTGTCAGGCTGTGCAGTACGCCAGCCAGCAGGCGCAGGATCCGGGCTGGATGCTGCTGTGCTCCCTGACGGTCATCGCTCTGTCCACCACCGCAGGTATCCTTTTGTTCCGCAAAAAAGACCTGAAATGAGGTGTCTCCTATGCTCCCCTGGCTGCTGTGCGCCGCGCTGGCCGCAATCGTTCTGGTCCTGTGCGTCCGCCTGCGTCTGCTCCAAACGGCTCTGGATGAGATTGCCGCCCAGCTTGGGGAGCGGCTGACCGGCGACACCAACACCCCCATCTTCCTCCCCACCCAGAACCCCCACGCCCGAAAGCTGGCCGCTGAACTCAACGTCCAGCTCAGGGAACTGCGCCGCCTCCGCCAGCGGTACGAGGACGGCGACCGGGCGCTGAAGGAGTCCGTCACCAACCTCTCCCACGACCTGCGCACCCCGCTGACCGCCATCTGCGGCTACCTGGAGCTGCTGGAGCGTAGGGAGAAGACGCCGGAAATGGAACGGTACCTGGCTCTGATCTCTGACCGGGTTGAGGCCATGAAGCGCCTGAGCGAAGAGCTTTTCCGCTGCTCAGTTGCCCTTTCTACCCAAGAAGACGGGCTGCGCCTGGAGCCAGTGGACCTGAACGCCGCCGTGGAAGAGGCGGCGGCTTCCTTTTACGCCGCCCTCACCGCCCGAGGCATCGTCCCCCGGGTAGATATCTGCCAGGAACGGGTGGTCCGCCCGCTGGACCGGGAGGCGTTGGGCCGGGTACTGGGCAATGTGCTCAGCAATGTGCTGAAGTACAGTAGCGGGGATCTGGAGATCACCCTCCGCCCAGACGGAACCCTCGCCTTTTCCAACTCCGCTCCCGGCTTGGACAGGGTGGGGACAGCGCGGCTGTTCGACCGGTTCTACACTGTGGAAAACGGACGCGGCTCCACAGGACTGGGGCTGTCCATCGCCCGCTCCCTATGCCAGAGCATGGGAGGCACGGCGGAGGCGCAGTACGAAAACGGCAGGCTGACCATCCTCCTTCTCTTCCCTGCATAGCATGAAACAGGCACCGCACAATAGAGCATTACGCATATCGAGTAAAAGAGAACCGTTTTCGGAAGCCGGGCTTTCGCCGCCATAGCTGGCTGATGGTACTGTAATCCGGCACCCGTTCAAACAAATCAAGGCTGAGATACCACCGAAGAGCCATATTAGTCTGAATGTGCTGCTCAATTTGCCGCTCTGAGGGAATGCCGCACAGAAACCCCACCAGCAAATACTTTAAACTGTCCCCCAAGTCAAGGACAATAATAGGGTGTCATTCAGGGTCTTGAGACGGTTTCACAAAGGGGTCTGTAGGCGTAGATCTCTTTAAGG
>CATJRT010000310.1 GCA_949742895.1 uncultured Eubacteriales bacterium
AAGAGCAATACGAGCAAATCGAAGAATGCTTTCTATCGTAGTCAGGAAATTTGTTCCGCGTCCCGCTTCTTCAGCGCGGCGATCAGATCGTCGATGCCTTTCGACACCGCGCCGGCCACGTCGAAGTCGAAGCCGCTGAAGGTGAGGTGCTGCATATGCTCCTTCAATCCGGCGGCAAAGGAATGGACATCGAATTTGCCATAAAGCGCGGCGTCCCACTGTTTCTGACGGATAGGTGCGCCAGTCAGGAAGTTATCAAAAAAATAGCTGTGCTTCAATTGATCCTGTATCGCCCAAAAATACTGAGACATCGCCTTTCCGCCCATCTTATGGCCCAGAACTCCCGCACGATGTAATTCGTCCTGCATATTCAGAAAATCCAGCAGCGTGTCCTTGCCAGCGTACTTTTCCAGGATGGCCTGCTCCTTTTCCTCCACACTCAGCCCATCATACTGCGTCATGAAATGCGCAGATCCATATCGAGAACAGCGGTATTCCATATATCCTTTGTCACCCGGTTCAAGCCCGGTATCTTTTCTGATTTCCCTCTGTATGGGATATTCTACCGCCTGCACCCATTCCTCCACAAATTGATTGTTGATGCGTCCCCAATCGGGTGGAGATGGAAATGTTGTGATTGCCGCCATATTACCATCAAACGCATCATTATAGCGCTTCCAGATGGCATCGCTGATCTCCTTGTAGCTCATCCCAGTATAGTCGGCCTGTTCCGCGATCTGCCGCAGCTTTTCCAGTTTCACCTGGACAGAATCGGTCGGCAGAATTTCCGGGGCGGGGCCAGCGGCCTTGACCGCTTCGCTCTGCGCCGTATCCACCGCTGCCGGACAGGAGATCTCCAGCGTATCCGTGCGCGGTTTAGCCGTCTGCGCCGCGAGAGCGTCGGAGAATTTGCCGCTCTGCTTCGTTTCAGTCCCGCGGGACACGCCATAAGAAGTTTGGCCAACGGGCCGGTTTTCAATTCTCATCTCAAACAACACATTTCCGTTCATCGCTAAACTTGCAGTTTAGCACGATGATTTTCAATTGAATCGCTGTTATGCAAACAGGTGGAATACATCCCTCCTTTGCCGCACTTCCAGTGCCAAGGTGATAAAAATCCCCCTCAGCAAACGGCTTTGCTGCCGGACCGCACACTCGGCCTTTTTCTCAATTTTTCCTGTCCACTTTATATATGTCTTGGGGCTGTCATTTGGGGACAATTATTTTTAGGTCTTGTTTGAAAAATCAAGGAAGCTGTGCTAAATCAACAAAATAGCGATGAATAGCGGGGCTTCTCCCGCCGGGGAGCGGTGTCGGTGGCCACGCTGGATGACAGCACCAGCGCAGCGGCCAGGTGGAGGCCGCACCTGGCACAGCTTCCCCGCAGCTCCACACAGGGTGGGTGTCCCTTGCCGTCCATCCAGACCACCAGGACAGTGAAAAATTTTCCCTTCAATTTTCCCTTTAGTGATGATTTAACGGCATACGGTACTATACAGAAAGTATTGAAAACCCTGCATTTTGGTAACTGTACATATATAGGCAAACAGAGAAAAACAAAGTAAGCGCAACCACTGGTTGTCACATTGTATCCTCTTTTTGGTTGCCAAATCAGCCCGTTTTTGCTATGATGACACTGTCCAAAGGCGCCGGACAGTCCAATGATGGAGGTCATCACATATGAATTTTCAGGAGCGCTTGTTCGACCTGCGCCGTCAGGCCGGACTCTCCCAGGAACAGCTCGCTGGCCTGGTGGGCGTCACCCGCCAGGCTGTACAGAAGTGGGAGGCGGGCACGTCCCGCCCTGACATGGATAACCTGATCACCCTGGCTGGATACTTCCATGTCTCCCTCGACTACCTGGTGACGGGGCGGGAGCCCTCTCATAACATTCCTCAAACGGAATATGACTCTTCCCCCTCCCCCGAACCTGCCGCCACTGTGGTCCACCACTACTACCACGAAGGCTGGCACTACGAATATAAGAGCAAACGCACTCTGTTCGGCCTACCACTGGTCCACGTCAACTTTGGCCGCAGGGATCACTGGGCCCGAGGAATCATCGCCGTCGGCAACATCGCCACCGGGATCGTGGCCCTGGGCGGTGTGGCGGCGGGGCTGTTCTCTCTGGGCGGGGTGAGCTTTGGTCTGCTGCTGGCCCTGGGGGCGGTGGCGCTGGGTGGGACATCCATCGGAGGGGTAGCGCTCGGACTTCTGGCTTTGGGCGGCATCGCAATGGGCTGGCTGGCTGTGGGCGGCTGCGCTGTGGGTGTGTACGCCGCTGGGGGCGTTGTAGCTGCCTCCCGTGTGGCAGTGGGCAGCATGGTGTCCGCGCCCTTGGCCATCGGATTGATCGCGGACGGCGCGAAAACTATCCTCGTCCCCCTGGAGGGGCTGTCGGACGAGGCGCTGGCAGAGGCCCACGCCGCCATCACCGAGGCCTGTCCAGACGCGCCTTTTTTCGTGACCCGGATATTAAAATTCTTCGCATGGGCTGAGATGCGCTGAACATCTCCGGTAGGCCGAATCTACGGTCTGCCGGAGATTTTTTACCTGTTATTCAACTCATAGGTGATTTTTGACAAAATTACCGCCATTGAATTCAACCATTATTTTTGTTATGATACAACCATTAAGTGAAACGGGGTGCTTCTATGGCGAACATCTTGAGCGAATGCATCGCGGAATTGCGGAAAGAGCGAGGGATGACTCAGGAACAGTTGGGTCAATCGGTCGGTGTGTCCGCACAAGCGGTGAGCAAATGGGAGAAGGGCGGCGCACCGGACGTAGAACTGCTCCCCACCTTGGCCGACCGCTTGGGCGTCACCATTGACGCCCTGTTTGGCCGGAAAGAGGGCGAAGCAGTAGACATCCATCAGACCGCCGCCCGCTGGCTCCACACCGTCCCCAATGAACAGCGGTTCGACCGGATCTGCCGCCTGTTCTGGACGCTGGCTAAAAATATGGTGGATACGATCGATATGCCCGACATCGGCTATCTGGGCCACGCTATCCTGATGGAAGAGGATCCTGATATGTCCAATGTCTGGGCCGTGAGCCGGGTGCGGCTGGAATCCGGCCTCATGCTGAGCCTCCATGCGGAAGATCTCTCCTTTGCCACCATCTGGCCTGAGCCGAAGGAAGGCTATGACGCCCACTTTGCCCCCATGGACGAATACCGCGCCCTGTTCGGCGTCCTGTCCCGTCCTGGATGTCTGGAGGTACTGGAATACCTGTACAGCCGACCCTACCGCCACTATGTGCCGGAAACGGTGGCCCATGCCCTGTCCCTGCCCATAGCGGAAATACAGGGCCTGTTGGATGGTCTGCTGGAGCTGAAGATCCTGCAAAAAACGGAGCTGGAGCTGGTCGAAGGACTGACTAACTCCTACTCCTGCCGGAATGAGGACAGCACACTGGTGCCCTTCCTCTATCTGGCCCGCTGCATGATGCAGGCGGGCGGTTACCTGTTCAACATCGGCGGCACGGGGAAAGCCCTGCTCCGTGGCGATATCTGGAAAAGAGAAGGAGAGGACAAAAAATGAAACAAACTCAGAATGATCTCACCGCCCGGGCATACTTCCGGGCCTTTTACGAGAGGAACCGCCTGAACTTCGCCCTTACCCTGCTGCTCACTCTGCTGGGCATACCCATCACTTTGATGGTATCCTGGATACTGGGGGCGCTGCTGGACGCCGCATCCAACAGGAGCATGGAGCAGTTCATATATGTGATCAAGGTCTTTGTTCCCATGGTCGCACTTTATGTCGTGCTGACTCTGGGTTCCTACCGGGCCAAGGCGCACTTCGTCTGCCGGGCGCTGGAGCAGTACAAGTCCCTGGCCTTCCGCAGGCTGTCCGAGAAAAGCATCAGCGCCTTTTCCCAGGAAAACACCAGCCGCTACCTGTCCACCCTCACCAACGATGTGACCACTATCGAGACCAATTACCTGGAAAACAGCTTCCCAATGCTGGAGTACGCCGTCACGTTTGTAGGCTCCTTGGGCATGATGCTATGGTACAGTCCCGTGCTGGCCATCATCGCCATCGTGCTCAGCATACTGCCCATTGTCGTGGCCCTGCTCACCGGAGGCATACTCACTCAGCGTGAGCAGGAGGTCAGCGCGAAAAACGAAGGTTTTATGGCCCAGATCAAGGACCTTCTCAACGGCTTTTCCGTCATCAAGAGTTTTAAGGCGGAAGTGGAGGCCCAGCGGCAGTTCGACGCATCCAACCATACAGCGGAGGAGGCCAAACGCCGCCGCAGCTGGAGCACAGGCCAAGTCAAGACCCTATCCGGGCTGTGCGGCCTCATCATGCAGTTCGGCATCTTCTTTATCGGCACTTATCTCGCTATCCGGGGCAGCATCTCCGCCGGCACAGTGGTGGTGTTCCTCAACCTGTCCGGCTCCATGATCAACGCCATCAACATCGTTCCCCAGTACTGGGCC
>CATJRT010000311.1 GCA_949742895.1 uncultured Eubacteriales bacterium
AAGACCAACGGCGGCCTGAGCTGCATCTCCCTGCGCTTCTGAGCGGCCCATCCGGCCGCCTGTGGACGGGACGGTGTGATTCACGACTGAAACAGACCGGCCTGACCACAAGTTGAGAATAAGGGCGCGCCGCAAAAGGTAAAATCCCTGCGACGCGCCCTTATTTAGATTTGCCGCAGCATTATTTTCAGGTTTTTCTTAATTTCGAGGAGGAAGCTCTTATGTTTTATGATCTGCCTTCGAACAGTTTGTATGGGGACGAGCCGATCCGGATCGAGCTGCCTGACAACTGGGATGTGCACATATCAAAGATCAAGGGGCACAACACACCGGCGCTGACCGCAGACGAGATTGCATCATCCATCGCCAGCCCTTACGGGACGAAGCCCATCCACGAGGGGGCCGTGGGCTGCAAAAGCGCAGTTATCATCATCGACGACATCACGCGGCCCACTCCTTGCGAGACCATCGCGAAGGCCATCATCAAGGAGCTGCTGGAGGCAGGTGTCCCGAAACAGAACATCTGGTTTATCGTGGCCCTGGGCGCCCACGGCTGTATGCATCGGGCGGAGTTTGTCCGCAAGCTGGGCGATGACCTGGTTGAAAACTTCGAGGTGCATAATCACAACGTATTTTTCAACCACATATTTTTGGGGAATACAAAAGGAAACATTCCTGTGGAAATCAACGCGGATGTTATGTCCGCCGATTATAAAATTTCCATCGGAACTATGATGGCCCACAGCTTCTACGGGTTCAGCGGTGGGGCGAAGTCCATCCTCCCAGGAGTAGCTTCCCTGCGCACCATTATAAAGAGCCACAGCGCCACTAACCCCAGCGAATTCAACATGGGCAACCCTAAGAGCAAAATGCGCGGGGACGCCGAGGAGGCGGCCCGCATGATGGGCCTGGACTTCAAAATAGACGTGCTGCTCAATGAGAAAGCCCAGGTCTGCAAGCTGTTCGCAGGGGATTTTGCCGAAGAGTCCGCAGCGGCCCGCATTTACGCCGCTCAGCATTACCGGGCGGAATTTGTGCCGGATTGTGACGTCGTGCTGGCAAACAGCCACTATAAGCCGGCGGAGCCAGGCTGCGCCTATACGCCCGAGGTGATAGCCTCACTAAAGAACGGTGGCGACTTCATCCTGTCCGCCAATTCGCCTTTTGGCTCCTGCACACACTATCTCTATGATAAATGGGGCCACTCCGCCCCCGGGGGTGCGGCGTGGGCAGGGTGCTACAGCAAGACGCCGGCGATGAAAAATGCCATTGTTTTTGCGGAATATACCGTCAAAGGGATGCGTGACCCCTGGTATATTGACGAAAACGCTGGAGGGCTTTATGTCAGGAAGTGGCATGAAGTTCTAAAAATCATTGATACCGGAAAGCCCAGGAAAATGGTGATCTACCCAAATGCGGAGAGCCAGATCCTGGACAACTCCAAAGACTACTATCCCAACCAGGGCTAAGCAAAGAACGCTGGGGCGGTCTGAAGAAACGACACAGTTCGCAGGCGCACGGCCGGAGTATGTGGAGGTAAGCAACTATGGAAGAAGAAAGACGTGTAAACCGGAAATCGCCGGTCAAATTTATTGCCTGTGCGGTTGTTGGTATTGTGGCGTTCCTGATCCCGATCTGTTTCAACGGGAACGTGAACACGGTGGTCGGGATACTGACCAGCTTGATTGAAACATATCTCTCGGGGATTCTGGATATTCTGCTGCTGGCGCTCATCACGCTGTCGGCGGCAGGTTCATTGGCCGATGTGCTTGGCGCCAGACTGAACAAGCCCCTTCCGGAAAAGCTGCACAGTCTGTTTGCCGTGTCCTGGATCGGACTGGCCGCGAAGATAGCGGCACTGGCCTTTATCCTAATGAACTTTTTCCAGGTGGGACCTGACTTTATTATTGGGCCCGATGTGGGGCAAAATGTTATTCCGATGATTAAAACGGTAGTGGCCCTGGCTCTGTCCATGAGCTTTATCCTGCCGTTTTTGACCGAGAGCGGACTGATGGAGTTCGTGGGCGAGCTGACACGCAGTTTTGTGCGCCCCCTGTTCAAGGTGCCCTCGGACGCGTCCCTTGACCTGATCGCGTCTTGGATGGGGGCGGCCAACGCCGCTGTGATCCTGTCGGCGGAGAAATATAAAAAGGGGTATTACACAAAGCGGGAAACTGCCATCGTGATGTGTAATTTCTCCATTGTCTCCATTCCATTTTGCATGGTGGTGGCCTCTACGGCCAATGTGGCGGAATACTTCCCAATCATGTATGTGTTGCTATGTGCGCTGGGAATTCTGCTGGCGTTTGTCATACCCCGTATTTACCCACTGAACAGCCTCAAGGATGAGTTCTATGCCGGACAGAGAATTGAGCAGACGGGCTATGACCAAAACATGGGTTTGATAAAGCGGGCGTTCCTCCGGGGTTCTGAGGTGGCGGAAGGCTTTACCAGCAAGACTGTTTTGAACAGTGGCGCTGACGTTATGATGAGTATGTTCTTCAGCCTGCTTCCCGTGGCAATGGTCTGGAGCGCCCTGGGTATGATCATCGTAGCGTATACACCGATTTTGGATATCATCTCCCTGCCCTTGGGCTGGCTGTTAAACCTGATGGGTGTGGCGGAGGCCGCCTCGGCTGCCCCGGCAACGGTGGTGGGCTTCATTGATATGTTCATCCCGGCGGTTCTGGCCAGTTCCCTGCAGTCTGTTCAGACACGGTTCATCATCGCCACCCTGTCCCTGATCCAGATTATCTATATTGCCGAGGTAGGCGCTGTGATCCTTCAGTCTGACCTGGGCATCGACTTTAAAAAACTGTTCTTGGTCTTCCTCGAGAGGACAATTCTGGCCCTCCCGGTCATCGTGTTGGTATCCAACTTCATCTTTTAGTGAGGAGAAAGAAAAATGTCTAAAATTGTTATCGCGCTGGGTGGAAATGCCCTTGGCAATACCGCTGCGGAGCAGCTATCGCTCACTGCGGAGACAGCAAAATCCATTGTTGACCTGGTGGAGCAGGGAAACGATGTGATCATCGCCCACGGCAACGGCCCCCAGGTGGGCATGATTAACCTGGGTATGTCCGCAGCAGCAGAAAGCGGCACCATCAAAGCATCCATGCCCTTCCCCGAGTGCGGAGCTATGAGCCAGGGCTACATTGGCTACCACCTGCAAAACAGCATTTATAACGAGCTCAGCTTCCGGAAACTCGACAAGCCTGTGGTCACATTGGTGACCCAGGTGCTGGTAGATGAAAACGACCCGGCCTTCCAAAACCCCACCAAGCCCATCGGGGCTTTCTATACAAAAGAGCAGGCGGAGGAGATCTCCAGGGAAAAGGGCTACACGATGGTGTCGGATGCGGGGCGGGGTTACCGCCAGGTGGTGCCCTCCCCCAAGCCGGTGGACGTGATTGAAAAGGACACAGTGCAGGCCCTGCTCCAGAAGGGGCAGATTGTCATCACGGTAGGCGGCGGCGGGATTCCCGTGATCCGCAGGGATGGAAGGCTGGTCGGCGTCCCCGCCGTGATTGACAAGGACTTTGCCGGCGCGAAGCTGGCGGAGGTCGTGGGGGGGGATATCCTGATCATCCTGACGGCAGTCGACCGGGTGTGCCTGGATTTTAATAAGCCCACACAGAGGGAAGTTGAATCCATGACCGCAGCAGAGGCCGAGGCATACAGCGCGCAGGGCCAGTTTGCACCCGGCTCCATGCTCCCCAAGGTGCAGGCCGCCGTGAACTTCGCCAAGGGCGGCGGCAAGGCTATCATTGCCAGCCTGGAAAATGCGGGGAAAGCCATCCGAGGCGAAAGCGGGACAATTATCACCAATTGACAGCGGGGGAAAACACCATAACCATATGTAAGTCTATTGAGGGATCCTGCAAATAGTGCCATACGGATCGTTCTCTACGTTATCCTGTACCCGGCTGGATGGGACTCCCGGCTTGATCCAGGACTGGTGGTAAAATCTCCAGCGTTTCTTATCCATAAAAGTTTGATTCTAAAAGCAGTCTGTCTAAAAACCAGAACTGTACCAGTGAGATCGAAAGGATTTAACCTGTTAACCCACGCCGCTTTTTCAAAAGCGGCTTTGCCACATTGGGCCAAGTTGAAAGCTACATTTTGACCTTGCTTTGGGCTGAAATGTAGCTTTCCCATTACAAACCCTCCATGATATACTGAAGTCCAGTATTGTCATGGAGGGTTTGCTATGTCCAGAAAAGTGACTGAGATTCCGCAGACAAAGCGAGATGTCCCCATCAAAGTCCAGCGGCTTCGGGTCGCAGCCTACTGTCGGGTTAGTACCTCTCATGAGGCACAGTACCACAGTCTGGAAGCGCAGATGACCTGCTACACAGATTTTATCAAACGCAACCCAAGCAGGGAATTCGTCGCAGTGTATTCGGACATTGCATCCGGTCTCTATGTGGCCAACCGCCCTGGTTACCA
>CATJRT010000312.1 GCA_949742895.1 uncultured Eubacteriales bacterium
CCGCTGCCGCCGAGCTGCTGGCCGACTGCCTGGACCACCGCACTGGAGACGGTACCCTCACCCCCGAGCTGTCCCCCGCCTGCCCCGCCGTGGTGCGCCTCATCTGCATCCGCTTCCCGGACTTGCTTGGGCACATCGCCCCCGTCATCACCCCTCTGGAGCTGGCCGCCATCCTGGCCCGCCGCCGCGCATCGGAGGCCACGGGACTGGCCCAGGAGGAGATCGGCGTGTTCACCATCGTCCCCTGCTCCTCCCAGGTTACCGCCGCCGCCGCTCCCGAGGGGCTGAAGCGGCAGGTGGTGGACGGGGCCTTCGCCATCAAAGACATTTACCTGGAGCTTTTGGAGCCTATGCGGCAGCTTGACCCGGAAAAGCTGCGGCCCATGGCCGGGGGCGCCGCCGGGGTGAGCTGGGCCTTCGCCGGGGGCGAGGCCCTGTCCCGCCGGGATAAGCGGTACATCGCCGTGGACGGCATCACCAATGTTATCCGCATTCTGGAGGAGATCGAGGACGGGCGGATGCCGGAGGCGGAGTTCATCGAGCTGCGGGCCTGCACCCAAGGGTGCCTGGGGGGCTGCCTCAACGTGGAGAACCCGTTTACCGCCAAGATGCGGCTCAAGGAGCTGATGAGCGGCCTGACCCCGGTGATGCCCAAGCCCACGGACCGGGCAGAGGTGGACGACATCCTGGACTACACGAAAAAGCCGGAGTTCCTGCCCACCTTCCAACTGGATTCTAACCGCCGCCGGGCCATGGAGAAGATGCGGGCCATCCAGGAGCTGGAGGATCAGCTCCCCGGCCTGCGGTGCGGATCCTGCGGCGCACCCTCCTGCCGGGCCTTTGCCGAGGACGTGGTGATGGGCCGGGCCACTGAGGAGGACTGCATCTTTAAGGTGCGGGAGAGGATGCAGAACATGGCGGGGCGCAGCGAGGCGGACGGCTATCTCCCAGCTCCCTTCCGCAATCAGCTATACGATGCCGGCAGCGGCCTGTCCCCGTTGCTGGACGACCGGTAAAGGCGGTGGATTGAAATGACAGTACAGGAATTGGCGGACGCCCTTGCCCTCACCGTGTTCAACCTGGATGAACCGGACTGGCCGGTGGCCGGCGGCTACTGCGGCGATCTGCTGAGTTGGGTGATGGGCCGGGCGGTGGCCGGGGGCGCGTGGCTGACCATCATGAGCAATGTGAACGTGGCGGCGGTGGCCGCCCTGGCGGACGTGGCCTGCGTCATCCTCACCGAGGGGGTGCAGCCCGACCCGCCCCTGCTGGAGCGGGCCAGGGCACAGGGGATCGCCCTGCTGGGCACAGAGCTGTCCACCTATGACTGCGCTGTGAGGCTGGGAAAACTGATTGGATAAACTGCGGACCCTTACCTGCCGGGTAAGGGTCCGGTTATTACACAGGAGGGGCCGGTATGGATAAATTGGCGCTCGACCTGCATATGCACTCCTGCCTGTCCCCCACCGGATGTGCCACCCAGCGGGGACCCCGGAGATTTGAATTCTTGGGCGGAGAGAATCCGCCCTGCGGCAAGGCCGCCTTCGGCGGCGCTTGTATACGCCTTCGGCGTGGGTCCGCTGCACGGACCTGGGCGGCAGGCAGAATTTGCGTGGGGTGATGGGGCAATGGGACGGTATGCGTTCGATCTACATATGCACTCCTGCCTGTCGCCCTGCGGCGGGGAGGACAACACCCCGGCCAACTTGGCGGGGATGTGTGCGCTGGCCGGGCTGGAGGTGGTGGCCCTCACCGACCACAACGCAGCAGGGAACTGCGCCGCCTTCTGCCGGGCGGCGGAGCGGTACGGCCTGTTGGCTCTGCCAGGGATGGAGCTGACCACCAGCGAGGAGGCTCATGTGGTATGCCTCTTTCCTGGCGCAGAGGAGGCGGAGGCGTTCGGTTCACTGGTGCGGGAGGGCCTGCCCCCGGTGGAGAACGACCCCGCCGTGTTTGGTCCTCAGATACTTATGGACGTGGAGGACCGGATGCTGGGAGAGGAAACGGCGTTTCTGGCCGGGGCGTCCGCCATCGGCATCTACCAGGCCTTCGAGCTGGCGCGGTCCTTTGGCGGCGTGGCCTTTCCTGCCCACATCGACCGCCCCTCCTTTTCCCTGCTGGCCAACCTGGGGCTTTGGGACCCGGCCATGGGCTTCCCCCTGGCGGAGGTCTCGAAAAACTGCCCCTCGGACCTGTTCGACCGGCCCGACCTGAAGGGGGTCGTCCACTTCGACGGCAGCGACGCCCACTACCTGGACCAGGTCGCCGACGCCCACCAGTATATGGAGCTGTCCGAGCGGAGCGCCCAGGCAGTGCTGGACTGGCTGCTGGCAGGCGGACCGGGGCTGAATTGAATGGCTGTCGAATTTCACCAGCCATTTTCCCTGAAAATTTCCTTCCAAATCCTGTGTGTTAGCTTGGACAAACTGCCGGTCCATATGTTAAACTAAATGTGTCTGGCGATCTATTTCGCCGTTTTCGGACAGCGAGGGATTTGGGCGGGACGCGCCGCCGGAACCTGTTTTAACACAAATACAAACCGAAATTACAAATAAGGAGGATATATCATGCCTAACTGCAAGACCGCAGTCCCCTACCGGGGCACCCCGGAGCAGGAGGAGCGCCTGCGCCAGGTGATCGAGGCGCACAAGGGCCAGCCCGGCGCCACCATGCCGGTGCTCCAGGCGGCCCAGGAGATCTTTGGCTATCTGCCGGAGGAGGTCCAGATCATGGTGGCGGAGGGGTTGGACATTCCGCTGTCTGAAATCTACGGCGTAGCCAGCTTCTACTCCTTCTTCTCCCTGAATCCTAAGGGGAAGTACCAGATCTCCGTGTGCCTGGGCACTGCGTGCTATGTTAAGGGCGCGGCAGACGTGCTCAGCGCGGTGGAGAAGAAGCTGAACATCGCCCCCGGCGGGATCACCGGGGACGGGCTGTTCTCCCTGGACGCCTGCCGCTGCATCGGCGCCTGCGGCCTGGCCCCCGTCATGACCATCAATGACGACGTATACGGCCGGCTCACCGCCGCCCAGGTGGGACCCATCCTGGAAGAGTACATCAAAAAGGGATGAAGGAGCTGTCCCTCCATCTGCTGGACGTGGCCAAGAACTCCGTGGCCGCCGGGGCGGCCCACGTGTCCATCACGCTGGATGAGGACGCGGAGGGCTGGCTGACCATCGCCATCGCCGACGACGGCCGGGGGATGGACCCCGAGTTCCTGGCACGGGTCACCGACCCCTTCACCACCACCCGAACCACCCGAAAGGTGGGGCTGGGCCTGCCCCTGTACCGCATGACGGCGGAGCAGACCGGCGGGTCGCTGGATATCCGCAGCGAGGTGGGTAAGGGCACCGCCATCACCGCACGGTTCCAGCGCAGGCATCTGGACTGCCCGCCCCTGGGGGATCTGGCGGGGGCGGTGGCGCTGCTGATCCAGGGCAGCCCGGATATTGAGCTGACCTACCGCCATACCACACCGAAGGGAGAGGCGGCGCTGTCCACAGCGGAGCTGAGGGAGATTCTGGGCAGGGATGTGTCTCTGGCGGAGCCGGAGATATTTGCCTGGGTCCAGGACTATCTGACTGAACAGGAAACCGAAGCGGCGGTGGACGCGAGCCCCGCCGCCGGAATCGAAGGAGAGATAACATGAAAAGTTTGGAAGAGCTGAAGGCCATACGGGAAAAGATGAAGCGCCAGATGGACCTGCGTGAGAACGATGAGAACGGCATCCGCGTCGTGGTGGGCATGGCCACCTGCGGCATCGCTGCCGGGGCCCGTCCGGTGATGACCGCGTTTCTGGATGAGGTCAACCGCCGGGGCCTGACTAATGTCACCGTGTCCCAGACGGGGTGCATCGGCGTGTGCCGGCTGGAGCCGGTGGCCGAGGTGTTCGTCCCCGGCGAGGAGAAGGTGACCTATGTCCGCCTGCGCCCGGAGATGATCCCCGCTATCGTGGAGCAGCATCTGGTCAACCACAACGTTGTGACCGATTATACCATCGGCGCCGCCGAATAATTGGAGGGAGGAAACTGATATGAGCCATATCCGAAGCCACATCATGGTGTGCACCGGCACCGGCTGCACCTCCTCCGA
>CATJRT010000313.1 GCA_949742895.1 uncultured Eubacteriales bacterium
GCGCTCGGGACCCACGCGGACCACGTCGGACATATTGGCGTCCGCCATGCCGGTGGCCACCACCAGGGGGCCGGAGACCTTAACTACTTTTCCCATAGGCTTTCAAAACCTTCTTTCATACATAAGGTCGTTGTTAAAACTCATGTGTAATCATATTTGCGGAATAAATGGGACAATCATGCCGAGGATACCGGCCAGCGTACACATCACGCCGCCAAATCTTGTGGACCACAGGAACAGGCGGGAAGGGCCGCTGGAACCGTTATGCTTCCAGCTCTCCGTCAATTCATAGACGAATTCCGGCTTCCAAATCATCGTAACACCAAGAACAGCCAGCGCCAGGCCCGCGATGAAATACAGCATCATGTCCCTCCTGATCTTACAGAATATCCGCGCCGACAGCCCGTTCCACGGACTTCTTGATGTTGGCTATGCCCAGCCCTAAGCTACCCTCCTTGCCGGGAATGAGGATGATGGCCGGGGTGAGCTCATCCTTGTACCGGGCGATGTCGTGTTCCATCTGAACTGCATACTGTTCGGTGAGGTAGACCACCGCGTAGTCCTCCTTTGCGATGCGGTGGAGGGCGGCGCGGGCCTGCTCCACGGTGTCCACGGGGAACACCGTCAGCCCCAAGGCCTTGAAGCCCATGACGCTGTCCTGGTCGCCCAGAACGGCGATCTGATAGCTGTTTGCCATACGTCTCCCCCTCCTCAGCAGTAGGCCCGGCGCAGGCGCTGCCGGATGGTGGTCCCGTCCAGCCCGGCCATGCGTCCGGCCAGGATGATGCGGATGGCGGTAGCCTCCGCCTCCCGTGCGTACAGGTAGGCCACCACAGGCTGCTCCCCGAAGGGGATCATCCGGGCCTGGGCCAAATAGGACATCAGCGCGTCGTCGCACAGGCGCTCAAAGTCGGTGAGCGGTCCGCCGTTTGGCATGGCCACAGCCGCACCTGTCTCGGCGGCGGCGCCGTACAGGGTGTGCTTAAACAGGCGGTCCAGCTCAGAGCCCCGTGTGTTGGCGATGCTCTCCGGGGAAACCGTTCCACCGGGGACCAGCACCTGCCGCAGGAAATCGGGGCCTTTGTCCAGCCGGGCGGAGCGCACCGCAGAGCGCAGGTTGGCCCCGTCGATGGAGGCCGATACATAGCCTGCCAGGAATTTGCTGCCTGACTCCTTAGCCAGCCCGGCCAGCTCCTCATAATAGGCCCGGTCCAGCACAAAATCCGCCTGCTGGGGGTCGCCGGAGGAACCCAGCAGCTCCCGCGCACGGGCCACGGCGGCCTGGAACACCGAGGAGCAGCCGCGCAGGTCCTCCCGGCGGTAGTTCTCCGCCAGCTCGCCGGGGGCATACCGCCCGCCCCGGAGCAGCAGCCGGTCCTGGCCGATACCCAGGGCTTCTGCCTTCACCAGCGTCTTGGCGTTATGGTAATCGTACTTGCAGCGGAACACGTCCAGCAGCGGGGGATCGTCCACCGCCTTGCCCAGGTCCTCGAACAGCGCACCCTGTGCGGCGGCCAGCATATCCTCCAGAGCGGAGGGCGTAACCTCAGCCAGATCAGGGTAGCCGCACTCACCCAGCACCTTGGCCGCGTCGCCGGCGTCCTTGGCGTCAATCATCCGCTCCATACGCTCTGCGGTAAGCAGACGGGTCTCCATCACCCGGATGCGGGCGGAGATGGCCAGAAAATCAGTTTCTTTTTTCTTCTTAGACAAGGTTTTTCCCCCTTTCATCGTCATATCGAAAGGGGAGCGTCATTCAAACAGCACTTTGGCCACCTCGCCGGCCAGCGCACCGCGCTGAAGCCGGATGAGGGTGTCAAAGGTGCAGTTGACCTCCACCGCGCCGTCGCTGAGGATAAAGCCGCCGTCCATGGGGCGGGTCTCCTCGGAAAGGGTCAGCATTCCGGTGCCGTTGAGGAGGGCGGACGCGCCGGTCACCACCTTGTCCAGGATGGCCCCGGCCTTGGAGTCCTTCACCTCATCGGGCAGCTTGGGAGAGACAGCCTTCGCCAGCTTTTCGTTGGCGGCGGACACCACGGCCTTGCCCACCTTGGCCCGGTCGGCCTGGGAGAAGATGAGCTTTTCCTTTCCGGTGGTGGACGCCTGAACCGCCAGCTTCACCAGCAGGGCCACGTACTCCTCCTGGGGCAGGGCCAGCAGCTTTTTGTGGGCCAGCCGGAACGCCTCCTCGATGACCTCCTGCTTGGCGGCGAGCGCCGCCTTGCGGCACTCAAGCTGAGCTACGCTGGCCAGGCGGTCCTCCCGCTCGGCCGCGGCCTTCCGGCCCTGGGCCATAACCTCGTCTCCGGCGGTCTGAGCCTCGGCGCGGGCCTTGGCGGTGATGTCCGCCGCCTGGGCCTTAGCCTCAGCCAGCAGCGCGTTGATCTCCGCCTGGCTGTCCTGTCCGATGCGCGCGGTAATCTTTTCAATTCCGTTCATGTGTTTGGTTTACCGCCTTTCTGAATTTGGGGTCGCCTGGACTTAAATCTGGTACATCATGACCAGCAGGATGGTGGCGACCAGGGACAGGATGGCGTAGAACTCCACGATACCGGCCAGGATGATGCCCTTGGAGAACTGGTCGGGACGCTTGGCCACGATGTTGATGGAGGCGGCGGCCACGCGGCCCTGAGCGATGGCGGACAGCAGGCCGCCGAGGGCCATGGGGATGCAGGCCCAGAAAATGGCCATGCCGTTCTGGATGGTGAGCTGGGCCATCTGTCCGCCGAACACGTTGATCTTCAGCAGAACCATGAACCAGGCCACGATGCCGTACAGACCCTGGGTGCCGGGGAGCACCTGAAGGATCATGCACTTGGAGAAATGCTCAGGGGTCTCGCTGATGACGCCGGTGGCGGCTTCACCCACCATGCCGGTGCCCTTTGCAGAGCCAATGCAGCACAGGGCCACCGCCAGCGCGGCGCCGAAATAAGCCAGGCCAATACCGCCAAATGCCTCGAAGAAAGCTTCCATTTTAATTTTCCTCCTTAATAATGTCTACATATTGGGTGTCGATGCTCAGGGGTTGATAGGGCTTGCCGCCCTCTTTATAAAATCGCCCGAAGAACTCCAGGCATTGCAGCCGGAGATCATGGACGTAGGCGCCCAACAGGCTCAGGGCCAGGTTCAACGCGTTGCCAAGCAGGGAGATCACGATAAACACCGGGACGATGCCTGTGGTGGCGCCCAAAGTGTTAAATACGGAGGCGATAACGCTGCCGGACACCATCAGGGCCATCAGTCGGATATAGGACAGGATATCGCTGAAAAAACCGGTGACGCCGTTGTAAATGATGCCCACGAAGCTGGTAACCTTGCCAAAGCCTTTGGCCTCTCGGGTGCCGCCCACAGCCAGCATCAGGAAGCCGACGATGAGCATTATCTTGCCCACGCTGCCCAGCACGGCGGGGAGGTTAGGCAGCATCATGCCACAGATAAACATGGCCAGACCGGCCAGCACAATCCACCAGGAGATCTCGTTGAACAGTGCGTCGATAAATTCGCCGTCTTTGGATTTCTTCACCACACTGACCATCATGCCGGTGATGACCTGTACCACGCCAAGCGCCAGCGAGCCAATCATGATGGACACAATATCGTCCAGCGCCGTAAAGAGGGCGGGCATTTCAAAGGTGCTCTGGGGGTTAATCATAGTGACCAGCTGGGGGATCATGTCCCCGAAGAAGCCGCCGCTGGCCGCGCCCCACAGCACAGTGCTGATGCCGCACCAGAACACCATCTCCATGAAGTTGGGGTTCTTGGGCTTTTTCTTCAGCAGCACCACGGCGGAGGCGATGATCATCAGCAGACCATAGGCCATATCCGCCATAATCATCCCGAAAAACAGGATAAAGAATGGGGCCATCAAAGGGTTGGGGTCAATGCCGTCATAGGCAGGCAGGGAGTACATCTCCGTAATGGTGTTCATGGAGCGGGTGATGAAGTTGTTTTTCAGCTTGATTGGCACCTCGGGGTACTCGTCCGCCGTGGGGTCC
>CATJRT010000314.1 GCA_949742895.1 uncultured Eubacteriales bacterium
CCCAGCATCCGCAGCGACAGGTTGAACACCAGATCCTGTATGCTGAGGACAACCGTCTCCAACGCCTGCTTGTCCCCGGCGGTGGCCTGCTCGATCAAAACCAGCAGTTCTTTGTTTGTTATGTTATCCATGGCATGACCTCCTATAGTTCATTAGACAACCGGGACGCGGGCGTGTGACAGGGAGACTGAAAATTTTTTGTGAAGGGAGGGGCTGCTAAGGTACGCACGGTGAAGCGGCGGAAGGCCCGCGAACCTCCCGCCGCTTCACTAAAAATCTCTATATAGTGAACTTCGTCCCGTGCCCTCCAGTCACACCTTTGCCGTTGATACCGCGCATTTGACCTGCACCAGCAGCAGCACCATACTGACGCCCAGCAAAATATGCCCAATGCCGGCAATGCCGGAAATCGCCGCACTCATGCCGGAGGAGAGCGTGGGAACCAGCACCTGGGTCACGCCCCGCACCACAAGCATCGCGGCGGCCAGGTTCAGGCCCACATGATAAACCGCCAGTACCCGTCCGGTTTTCGCCCCGGTGTAGGAAAAATTATTTTCCAGCAGGAGCAGTATCAGGAAAAACACCATGCCCAGCAGGAAGTAGTGGGTATGGACAACAGAGAGTGTGGTTTTTCCGGTAAAGCCGTTCAATTTGGTAAACTCCCGGTAAAACACGCCGCCGGCCATGGCAAGGACGGCGTACAGCAGGGCCGAATTGATGTAACGCTTCATATTTAGTTCCTCCTTATTTGCATTCCCGCCTCATGGCGAAATATCCAATGAGCACCGTCCACACATAGGCGCAGGTCTTGGGAATCATCAGCATCCCAATCATAGGGACAGCGTCCGCCCACAGCACCACCGGGATATAGAACCCAAAACTCAGCACGATGGTCAGCCACATCCAGCGAAACGCCCGGTCCTCATGCTCCCTTGCGCCGCGGTAGAACAGTACGATGATCAGAAGGCCCAGCAGGGCAAAGGGAATGTTACGGCAGATCCCCCAGAAAAGGGGTGCTTCGGCACTGAGCCACTGGTTCTGGGGCATCATGCACAGAGCAATCCGTACACCGGCCAGACCGTACACGGCGGCAGTAAGGCTGCCTTGACCGCTGATGTGATACCGCTGCCGCCAGACATAGTAGAGCAGCACATAGAAAACCGTCATCGTCACCGAAGTAATCCACTTTCCCAGACCCAGAGGGACGGTGTAGTTCTCCAGGCCGGTGGTGCATAGGGCGACGGCCCGGGGGACGAGGTGGAACGAGTCACCCGCCCCCAGCACCACCGCCATCCAGCCGAACAGACGGAACTGACGCTCTCCTTTACTGCCCCGTATCATCAAAATCCCGATGGTGACGACGGAGATCAGATAGACTGCGTCAAACAGGGTTTCCACAACTGCCTGCATCATTGATTCTCCTCCCCATTTTGTTTTTCTTCTTGACGTTCGTCCCTCTCAATGAACGGCGTTCAAGTTCCAGATTAAAAAAGTGCGTCTACTTCAATAAAGGGTTCTGCGGACAATCTCCAACACAGCGGCGGGGTCGTAATCCTCCCGCAGCAAGGCGGACAGCATGAGGGAAAACAGGACGTCCGCAAAGCGTTCCACCGTAAACTGCTCCGTAAAAGCTCCGGCACGGATCTTGGCGTCCCGCTTTAGTACGGCGCACAGTTCGTCCAAAATGTGCTGCCAAGCCTGCCGCATCCGCCGCCTTCCATCGGCTTTTTCCTCCCCCATAAAGCCCAGGGAGTGCAGTGTAAAAAAACCGGGGTACTGCTTGCGGCCGTATTCCATCTGTCCATACATCCAAGCAATGCAAGCCTGGGTGTCTTGAAATGCGGTCCCGTCCTCCGGACGGTGAAAAATCTCGCACCAGACGCTTTCTACCGCAGCACTCACCAGTGCGGCTTTGGAATCAAAATAATTGTAGATAGCCCCCACCGACACCCCGCAGGCCGCCGCGACGGAGCGGATATGGATCGCGGACCAGCCCTGCCGCCGGAGCAGTTCCCGGCTGGTTTTCAGAATGTCCTCTTTTGAAGTTACAACTGTGTTCATTTGATCACCCTCTCAATATGAACGTTGTTCATTATAGCAGGATTCCATTATCCTGTCAAGTCGGCAAGTTTTCCATGCTTCGCTGTGAACTGGTCAACCAGTTGTGCCGCAGTCATTCTCCACCATAAGCAAAATGTCGTAAAGGAAGGTGAACACCGTGAAATTTGATGTTGTCCCCGCCCCAGCCAGCAGGAGCTGACCAAATTGAGTTTGCGGTAATCGATAGGGTGTTTTCCCATACTTCCAAGTGAATGAGGGGGGCGAGCTGGGGTGGGACGAACTCTACCAGGAGAGTACAACGGCTCCGTGCAAGGCCGCCTCCAGCTTGCTGGAGGACTGCAAGCGGTAGAATTTTGCTGGACACAGAAGCACTAAAGCTGAAAACAAAGGCGTGATCGGAGCAGGTATTGTCCCGCTCTATGGCACAAAGCCTGGTGAAGCGCGGGCGTGGATCCTCTGAGCAACTCAGAAAAAAGGACCTGCGGATAAATTCCACAGGCCCTTTTGAAAATCATTATTCGAGTGAAACTATGCGCATTTTTGGTGGTATCGCCACAATCCGTGTAAACGCCTTTTCTAAAACAGACAAATATTCGGACTTATTTTGACCACTCTAAATCTCCTCTCCCCACCCTCTCCCCAGCACTTTTCAGGGAGTTTTGCGAGCTATCCTTCCGCTCCACCAACCCTCTCCAACTTTTCCCTCCATTTCCTCCGGGGAATCCGGGGTAGAGCGGGTTTTCAGCGGGATTTCGGCGTGGGATTGTTCCCAGATGAAAACTCTGGCAATGCTCTGTTTAAACCAAGTTCGCAGGGGGAAATGGGTGAGTAATTGTGTGAGAAATCGGATGGGAATGGGCTAATTTTGCTTGTTTTGCGGATTGTGGGGCTGGAAAGTTTGCTCACCGAATTCCCTTTGGATGGGGGATGGTGAGAGGGGTTGTGTGAGTGGGGCGAGGCACTTTTGGGGATAAAAA
>CATJRT010000315.1 GCA_949742895.1 uncultured Eubacteriales bacterium
ACTCCTGCCGATCATGTACTGTGACAACCACGCTGGTATGATCGGAAATCTCAATATACAGGATGCTGCTGATGGGAATGGATTTCAGCTCATAGCCCTTTTGCAGGACAATGGTTTCCTCTTTCCGAGCCGCCTGATTCTGAAGTGCCTCTAATACGATGCGCTCAAACTGCTTGGGGCGGAGGGGCTTTTGGAGGAAAGAAAAGGCGTGCACCTCATAGCCCTGCATTGCGTACTGCACCAGGGTGGTGAGAAAGATGATACAGGTCTGCAAGCCCCGTGCCCGCAAAAGCTGGGCGGCCTTCATCCCGGACAGATCTCCCATCCGAATATCTAAAATCAGCAGATCGGTATCCCGGTCGATCCCTTTTAACAGTGTTTCCCCGCTGTCAAAGCAGCTTACCTCCAGTGCCAGCCCGTATTTGCTTTGGAGACGGTCCAGCTGGCGGTGTATATCGTCCCGGACGAGGGCCTCATCGTCACAAATGGCTATCTTCCACATGGGAAACCTCCTATTACACATAGAACTGTGATACTTTAAGAAAGGCACTGACAACAACAGGATATCATACGCGCGCGGCAACAGAAAGGGGAAATGCGCAACAACTCACACCGATTTGGACGCAATCGGTGTGAGCTGTTTTGAGAGCGCAGGCTTACCTGTGTTCTCTCATTTTTGACAGGCAAAGCTGTTCGAACATAGCCTCGAAGCGGCGGCAGGCCTGACGCCCGATCACATAGGGGTTGGGCACCCCATCAAAAATATCTCTGCACAGGGCCAGCCTCTGGCTGGAGTTATCTGTAAAGGGGTGGGTGGATACCGCCACATCCACCCCCATCTGGTCGCAGATCTTAGTGTACCTCCGGGTGGAATTGAGATAGGCCTGTTTCCACTCGTCCTCTTTGGGAATGCCTGTTCCACCCCAGAGGGACGCGGTGTGCCGCCGCCCCTCGTCATACACGTCAAAAATAAAGCTCATGCATCCCGGCGTGTGTCCCGGGGTGGCAAAGGTGTGCACGGTGGTGCCGCCCAAGGTAACCTTACCGCCGTCCAGCAAATATTCATCCGCCTTCCAGTCAAGCCAGCCCCTGGGGCTGCGGCCAATTTTTTGGGTGCCGAAGGCTTCGTCCGTCTCGCTCATAAGCACCCTGCACCCGTACTTTTTCCGGTAGTAATCCCCGTTTCCATAGTGGTCACAGTGGCCGTGGGTAACCAAAATGAGCTTGATGTCATACGGATTCAGGCCAATGTCCCGTAGGCCATTCTCCAGAATATTCGCATAGCGCATGGACGGGAAGGGGAGGGCTTCCACCTGCGCCGCGGTGTCCGCGTCGGGGAACATACAGTCCAGCAGGATCAGCCCTTCGCTGGTTTCCAGCACAAAACAGCCCACGAATTCATCACCCACATAGGACAGGTTGTCGAAAAACCGGGTGGCGGGGATGATGGGCAGCTCAGGTACGCCCCCCGACGGCTTCCCATCCTGATGGTGGGGCGGACGGTGGGGGTTGGGGGCGCGCCAGCTGCGCCGGGTTTCGGTTTGGCTCATAAATAGCTCTCCTCTCTTACCAAATTGCATAGACAAGCATGGATATCACGGTTTGCAGCAGAGGCATGCACAGCAGCCCCAGCATAAATTTCCGCCGCTGGCCATCGCCGGGATAGGCACTCATCAGGATCATGCCGCCGGAGGAATAGGGAGACAGCCCCCCACAGGTGGCACCGACCAGCACGCAGCCGTACAGCGTCCCGATATCAAGGCCGGTGGCGGCGGCGATCCCCGGTACCATGGGATAGAGGGTGGGGATCACAATGGAGATTGCCCCGCCGAACAGGCTCATCACCATACCAATAAGCAGCAGCACATATGGGATGGCGGACAGGGGCAGATTCCGGCTGACTGCCGCTCCCAACACCGCGACAATCCCGTTTTCCCGGGCAATGCCAATGAGCATACTCATGCCGCTGATCACCACGATAAGCATCCAAGGCACATGGTTTTTTATGACGGCGCGTTCATCCGCCAGGTGGAGCAGCATCGCCGCTGCGCTCCCCGCCAGCATGACGGTGTTGATATCACAGTAACTGGCCAGCAATGCGGTCGCAGGGCTTTGCAGCAGCATATCTGCCACTGGGGGGATTACGGATAGGCTTACCACCACCCCGATGAGCACCGCGGTTCTCTTTTGCACCTGCGTCATATCTGGTACGGGCTTTTTTGCCATACCGGAGTTGCGATAGCCTTTTTGCCGGATAAATACGGTGAAAAAGCTCAACACCTGGATCAGCGCGCCTCGAAGGGCCGCGCCCATGATCGGCGGGGCGGCGTTGGCCATTGCCCCGCTTTCTTCGATCAGCGTTACCGCAATCAGCCCGCCAAAGCTGAACGGAAAATTGGAGCCCACCGCCGCACCGCAGCCCACCGCCATCGCCATGGCCAGGGGGGCGATATTCGCCTCCGCCGCGATAGCCATGGCAATGGGCGCGGTGATCAAAGTGGCGTTCCCGCTGCCCAGGCCAATCCCGGACAGTACGGCGGTAAGGGCGAATATCCCCACCGGGAACAGGGCCATTTTCCGCCCAAAACGGTTGAGCATCCGGTGTATCAGCACATTGGCAGTCCCGTTTTCCAGGGCAAAGCCGTAGAAGGCGGACAGGAGGATCAGGGTCAGCACCGTGCCCCCTGGGATGAGGCCCACCAGCTTACCGGGGCCGGCCCCCATGAACACCTTTCCGATGACCAGGGCGGCCAGCACAGCCAGGGGGCCGATATTGAACTCAAAAAGAAAGCTGATGGCAATCAGGACGATAATGGTACCCAGAATCAGGTATAGCAAGCCGCTCATTGTCTGCGCCCTTACAAGACCGCTCCGGGTTAGGGCTCGGCAGGCTGCGTGTCAGGGGCCTGCCCCTTTAAGCACTTCATGATGGCGGGGTAGAAGAACATCATCACCAGGGCAATCACAGGGAAAATGGTGATCAGTTTAAACGTGCCGCTGTAGTCCAGTGCCTCAATGAGGAAGCCGCCGCAGCCGGAACCCAGCAGGCTGGACAGATCCTGAAACAGGCCGGTGGTGGCGATGGTGAGGGCGGCTACGCTGACAGGACTCTCGTTCACCGCATGGGTGCGCACCACCACGGAAATGCTCCCGCAGGCCAGGCCGCACAGGATGGCGGAAATCCGCAAAATCATGATGTCGGTACTGAAGCCCAGCATGGCCTGGGCGGCAATGCCCATAATGATGGTGGGATAGGCGCACACCCGGAAGCCGAACTTATCAAAGGCATACCCTGCGGCAAAAGCACCGACGCCCATCCACCACATATAGCTGGTGAGGTAGGAGCGGGCCACAGTTTCCACGGCGGGGACGGCAGCACCGTACAGAACCATGAAGTTATCCACAAACAGGCTGGGCACGCTGACCAGGGTGCAGATGAGAATCAGGGGGACGGCGCGCCAGTTCATGTAGTTCTTCAAACCGGAGGCAAGGCCCTTGCTGGGGGCGGGGGTCTTGGCGGGGCCGGGCTTGAACTCCAGGAACAGGCACAGGCCGACGCACAGCAGGCTGCAGACGGCACCGGCGTAGCAGGCGGCGTTGGTACCAATGGAATCACAGATGAACAGGGCGAAGGTGGTGGGGTACGAGGAAATCAGCTTAGGCAGCAGGGTGAGCAGGCCCAAAGCCGCGCCCAGTGCCTTGCGGTTGCCTCCGGCGGCCAGCACGATCATCATGGCAATGTGGCCCATGCCGAACAGGGCACCGTGGAGGAAGCGCAGAGCCACAAACACCGGCACGCTGGTGGTGACACCCAAGCCGACAAAGACAAATGCCCGGGCCACAAAGGTGATCATCAGCACCCTTTTTTTGTCAAAGCGATCCATAGCCTGACCAAACGGAGTACGGCACACCATGGCCATAATGGTGTAGCAGCTGGCAATAACGCCGATCACGGAGGCGGACATACCCAGGCTGTTGGCCTGGAGCGTGACGGTCTGCTTTACAAAGACGTTGCCGATGGTGTAGACGACCTGGATCAGGAAGGCGATCCAAAAGGTGCGGCTGGTGAGCACTTCTAACATGGGGCTTTTGGTTTTTTCTGCGTTCAAAGTAACTCTCTCCCTTCATTTTGGCTGTGAATAATGCCAGATGCTGACCACAGCATAGAGGAGAAAATTGCTGATTTCCACAAAAATCCCGCAAGAGGCCATTTAGACCCCGTAAGCGGGCATACAGCAAAAAACAAGGGGCAGCTCCCTACATTGGGCTGCCCCTTGTTTTTTCACTATGATCCCCTTGCATCCGTACCAAATTCCCTCAAGTCCCCCCCAAAGGTCTCAATATGCTCCGTCATGGCCCGGGCGGCCCCATCCGCGTCCCCCGCCCTCACCGCGTCAAAAATCGCCCGGTGCATGGACATAATCCTCCGGCACATTCCCCTGCCGTC
>CATJRT010000316.1 GCA_949742895.1 uncultured Eubacteriales bacterium
CGAGCTGCACCACATCAAGAAGGAGAACATCGGCCTCATTGAGGTGATGGGGCTGGCTGTGCTCCCGGCGCGGCTGAAGGAGGAGCTGGCTGCGGTGGCGGACGCGCTGGCAGGCGGGAAGGACCTGCGCGCAGACGGGCTGACCGACAAACACGCCGATTGGGCGGAGGGCTTTGCGCCCAATTACACCATCACGGCGGACAACGCGCTGGATATCGTGAAAAAGGAAACCGGCCTTGTATTCGCCAGGGTGCTGGAGCACTGCGGCGTGTACCCCCGCACCCAGACAGGCCGGGAGGCTTTTCTGCGGTTCCTGAACACCATGTAAAGTATGGTCCTCCCGCCCAAAGGGCGGGAGGACGTATTACGGGGAGGAATTTTTGTGAAGGAATTTACCATCGGGCCCAACGATGCGGGCCAGCGGCTGGACCGCTGGCTGACCAAGGCCGTCCCCCACCTCCCCGCCCCGCTGGCCCAGAAATATATCCGGCTCAAGCGGGTGAAGCGCAACGGCAGGGGCGCCAAGCGGGACGCGCGGCTGGAGCCGGGAGACGTGCTCCAGCTCTACATCAGCGACGAGTTTTTTGACGCGCCCTCCCCGGACAACGCCTTTCTCCGGGTGGATAAGCCCCGGCTGGATATTTTGTACGAGGATGAGCATCTCCTTCTGCTGAACAAGCGCCCGGGCATGGTGGTCCATCCGGATGACAGGGAGCAGGTGAACACCCTCATCACCCACGTCCAGGCGTACCTGTACCAGAAACGGGAGTGGTCCCCCTACCGGGAGAATTCCTTCGCCCCCGCCCTGTGCAACCGCATTGACCGCAACACCGGCGGCATCGTCATCGCCGCCAAGACCGCCGAAGCCCTGCGGGTGATGAACCAGAAAATTCGGGACCGGGAGCTGCAAAAGCTCTACCTGTGCGTGGTCCATGGCGAGCCGGCGCCAAAGCAAGGCGAGCTGAGGGGCTTCATCCTGAAGGAGCCAGACAGAGCCCAAGTAAAGGTATTCAGCCGTCCCGTCCCTGGAGGGCGGACGGCTGTGACGCTGTACCGGACGCTGTCCGTGCGGAACGGCCTGTCCCTCATAGAATGTGACCTCATCACCGGACGCACCCACCAAATCCGCGCCCAGTTTGCCGCCGCCGGACACCCACTCTTAGGGGACGGCAAATACGGCCAGGAACGGGATGGCAGGCGCTATCAGGCGTTGTACTCCTACAAGCTGCGGTTCGGCTTTACCACCGACGCCGGGTGCCTGGGGCACCTGAACGGCAGGGAGTGGACAGTGGAGGATGTAGACTTCGTGGACGAGTACTTTCCAAAACAGCAATAAGGAGGCCGCCATGTACTATCACGCGTCGCCCACAGCGGGTATCCGGGTGCTGAAGCCCAGAACGTCCAACCACAATATGCCGCTGGTCTATTTCTCCAGAAAACCGGAAAACACGCTGGTTTACCTGAACAATTCCATCGAACAGTTCTGCCGGAACACAGGATATGCACATACAGGGAAATGGACGAAATGGGGTCCGTATGGCTTTCAGGATGGAATACTGCAATTACAGGAGTACTACCCCCACGCGCTGGAGGAAACATACAGGGGCATATCCGGGTACATTTATCATGCAGCATCCATCGTGGAGGCGGACTTAAAGCTCGATATCCCCTATGCCGCCGCTTCCTCTGTTCCTGTCCCAGTGGACGGCGCAAAGCTCGTCCCAGACGCCTATAAGGCGATCCTGGAGGCGGAGCACAGCGGACAGATACTCATTACCCGGTATGGGGAGCTGTCCGAAAAAACGCTCGGTTGGATCAGAAAAACTGTGCAGGAACAGTATGAAAAAGCTGCGGATCAACCGGAATACAGGTATTTTTTGCAGAACAAATTTGACTTCATCCGGCGTTCTTGACAGGAGGTTATATATGGCATACAAGATTTTGAAGCTGCGGGAACATCCCGAGCTGCTGGACCAGGCGGCCGCCTGGTTCCATGAAAAATGGGGCATTCCCTTAAACACCTACCAGGAGAGCATGACGCAGTGCCTCAAAAACGAGTGCGCAGTTCCCCAGTGGTACATAGCCGTGGACGGCGGCGCCATCACCGGCGGGCTGGGGGTCATCGAGAACGATTTCCATAACCGCAAGGACCTGACGCCCAACGTGTGTGCGGTCTACGTAGAGGAAGCCCACCGCTGCCGGGGCATTGCGGGAGCGTTGCTGAACCGCGTCTGTGAGGATATGGCGGACCTGGGGGCGGATACCCTCTACCTGCTCACCGACCACACATCCTTTTATGAGCGGTACGGCTGGACGTTTTTCTGCATGGTCCAGGGGGACGGGGAAACGGAGCCTTCCCGGATGTATGTCCGCCATTGGGTGTCGTGATGTGGAATCTCAGAAACTATCATAGGGGCGTTGATCCCTGGGGGCTGGGGCTGTTCCTGCTCATCATGCTGCCCAATATCGTCTGGTCTGTCCTTCCTGTCTCCAACGACGTTTTGCGGAAGGTGTCTGCCACGCCGCTGTTAGACGCTGCCGGACATATCCTTCAGGTCCTCATGGTGGCGGCGCTGTGTGCCGTCGTCAACCGTCTCAGGGAGCAGCCCATAAGGCGCGGATACCGGGTGGGCACAGCCGTCTGCGTGGTGCTGTATTTCACCGGATGGGTGGCCTATTACGCGGGGATTGCCAACGCCGTTGTGATTTTGGACTTATGCCTTGCCCCCTGCGGGGCGTTCTTACTCTTCGCACTGGGGTGCAAAAACGTCGTTGCGTTAATCCCGGCGGGGATATTTACAGCCTGCCACCTGATTTCCACCGTCGTCAACTTCATTCTGTAAAGCAAAAGCTCCCTCCCCCGTACTGGGGAGGGAGCTTTTGCTTACTGGATGGACACCACCTGATACCCAGCCTCCTCCACAGCGGCGCGGATGGCGTCGTTGGACACGTCGCCGGTGACAACGGCGATTTTACTGTCTAGGTCCACGGTGGCGGACGCGCCGGGGATGGCGTTGAGCGCCTTATCCACGTGGGCGCGGCAGTGCTGGCACATCATACCCTCGATGACAACTCTCTTTTCCATAGTTTTTTGTTCTCCTTTCATTTCAACGGCGGGAGCCCCGCCGGGTCTTACCTCCAGATCAGGCTGCATACCGGGCTTGAAGAACCGCAGGCGCAGGGCGTTGGCCACCACGCACACCGAGCTGAAGCTCATGGCCGCCGCACCCAGCATGGGGCTGAGCTGGGGCCCGCCCCAAATGGCCAACACACCCGCCGCCACCGGGATGCAGATGGCGTTGTAGAAAAACGCCCAGAACAGGTTCTGCTTTACATTGCGGATAGTGGCCCTTGACAGCTCCACCGCCGTCACCGCGTCCGCCAGGTCGGACTTCATCAGCACGATGTCGGCACTCTCGATGGCCACGTCCGCTCC
>CATJRT010000317.1 GCA_949742895.1 uncultured Eubacteriales bacterium
AGTGCCGTAGACCTCGGTGGCGTTGTCCCGGACCATAAACACCCAGCCGCGGTCCTTCAGAAACTTATACACCACCAGCTGCCTGCTCCCGTCCTCGTTCCGGTAGGAATATGTATTGGCCTGTGTGCTGCCGTCCGCCTGAATGCGCCGGATAATCTCCTGGTATCCGATATCCGTGGTCTCGGTGTTCAGAAGCGCGTCGTCCTCATGGTAGAGGTAGACGCCCGTATCCACATTCAAAAACACATACTCGCTGTTGGGCAGGCCCTTCATGTCCAGATCCAGCAGCGAGTCCATCAGGTGGCTGGCGTAGACCCCTGCTCCCACATAGCCGATACACCGCTGCCCCTCGAAAATGGGGTAGTACATGGACAGAATCATGCCGCCCGTGCCGGGGGACTTCATGATGCCCAGGTTGGTCAGCTGCCGCTGGGCCAAAATCGTGTCCTGGAAGGTTTTCAGGGAGTCTCCCGACCGGGTGGTTATGCCGATGGCACCCTGAGAGGTGTGGGTCAGTACATGGGTGTTGGGAGTGGCGATGTACAGCCCCTCAAACACGCCCTTCACCGCGGCGAAATCCTCGGTATATTTCTGCGCCCGGGCCACCAGCACCGGGTCGTCCGGGTCCAGAAGCAGATCGCGGACCTCACTGCCCAGGGCAAAGGCAGTCATGTATTCCTCCGCGGAGAGAACATACTCATTGATAATAGCGGCCCTGGACTCCACGGCGTCGGTCATCTGATTCGTAATGTCGTTTTTGACTACAGAGGCTGCGTTGGTGGATACGACCAGCCAGAGCAGCAGCATTCCTATCAGGGTGATAACGGTTGTAAGTATTCCAATTCGTGCGGCAAGTTTTTTGTTCTGCATAAATCCCATAAAAACTCTCCTCCACAGGAAAAGATTTACAGGCAGCTCCGCCTCAGCTGCCATGCTTTGGGCCAAATCCGCGCGGCAGATCCGGCCCTTCTCTCCAGGGCTAGTATAGTCCCTTTTTTTCCATATTTCAAGAGCTTTTTTCTTCTCATTTTCAGGTCACAATCTGCTCTTGCCTTCTCCTTCCCGCAACGCTGTCGCAAGGGCGTATTACCTGCTGACTGCCCCACATGAAGAAACAGCGCCGTCTTGGAAAACAAGACAGCGCTGTTTGTATTGGTTCTGTTCCGATTATCAGGCTGCCTCAGCCTTGGTGCTGCGGAACCGCTGAATCAGGTAGACGCCCAGGAACAATCCGATTCCCAAGATATCGGTTACTCCGCCGGCATCCACCAGCAGCAGGCCGCTGATCATGAGTACAATTCGCTCCGGCCAGGTGCAGTTGGTGCGGAAATAGCCGGTAAAGCCGGTGGCGATACCCATCATGCCGATAATGGCGGTGACAATCGCCTTCAACACCAGCAGAACAAACAGCCAGGTGGGGTCGTTGTTGACATTTACCAGCACCAGGACCGGGTTGAACACAAGCATATAGGGCACCAGATAGGCCGCGATGCCCAGACGCGTGGCGTTGAAGCCGGTCTTCATGGGGTTGGCGCCGGCGATGCCGGAGCCGGCGAAGGCAGCCAGGGCCACAGGAGGCGTGATGTCAGCCACGATGCCGAAGTAGAACACGAACAGGTGGGCCGCCAGCGCAGGCACCTCCAGGGCGATCAGCGCGGGGGCGGAAATGGTGGCCTGAATGATATAGTTGGCGGTGGTGGGCACGCCCATGCCCAGAACGATGGAGCACAGCATGGTGAAGACCATTGTGAGCAGCAGGCTGCCGCCGGCCAGAGCTACGATGCCGCCGGCCATCTTCAGGCCCAGACTGGTCATGGTGACCACGCCCACGATGATGCCGGCGCAGCCGCAGGCAACGGCCACGGAGATGGCACTGCGGGCGCTGTCCTCCAGACACTTCAGGAACATCTTCAAAAAGCGCACCGCGTCGAACTTGCGCTCTTCCCGAATGATCTCAACGATCCAGACGATGATGCAGGCGCCGATGCCCCAAGTGGCGGCCAGCGTGGGGGAGCGGCCCTGTACCAGCAGGGCGATGATGACCACGATGGGCAGCACCATGTACCAGCCCCGTTTCAGCAGCTCCTTCACCACAGGGCGCTGGTCCTTGGGAATGCCGGTCAGGCCGTGCTTCAACGCCTCGAAGTGGACGTTGGTAAAGATACCCGTGAAGTACAGCAGCGCCGGGACACAGGCCGCCAGGGCGATGGTGCCGTAGGAGCAGCCGATGAACTCGGTCATAATAAAGGCCGCGGCGCCCATGATGGGGGGCATGATCTGCCCGCCGGTGGAGGCTGCCGCCTCTACCGCCCCGGCAAACTCGGGCCGGTAGCCTGTCTTTTTCATCAGCGGAATGGTGATGGAGCCGGTAGAGACCGTGTTAGCCACCGAGCTGCCGCTCACCGTGCCCTGGAGGGCGCTGGCCACCACAGCGGCCTTGGCGGGGCCGCCCACTGAGCCGCCGCAGGCGCCCAGGGCAAGCCCGGTCATCCAGTCGCCCACGCCGCTGGCCTTCAGGAAGGTGGCAAACACCAGGAACAGGAAAATAAAGGTGGAGGATACATAGATGGGGGAGCCCAGGATTCCCTCAGTCCCCAGCCACTCGGTGCATACCACCCGCTTAAAGGTAAATTTAGCGTGGAATAGGAAGATGGTACGGGGAATATAGTGACCAAAGATGGCGTAAAGCAGGAAGATCGTGCTCAGGCCGGCCACAATGGGGCCCACTACCCGGCGGGCCGCCTCCAACAGCAGAAGAATGGCGATACAGCTGACAATCACGTCCGTCTGGGTAAAGGCCCCAGCGCGAAGCAGCAGCTCCTTGTAAAAAATAACATGATAGGCGCCGCAGCCTACGCAGGCCAGCGCAAGCAGGTAGTCATACCAGGGGATGGTCTTTCCCGCCTTGCCAAAGGCCGGATAGAGCAGATAGACCAGCGTCATGCCGGCAGCCAGGTGAGGAGCGCGCTGCAGGGTGGACGGGAAAGCTCCAAAAATGCCGGTATACAGCTGGAAGCAGGACCAAACAATGCACAGGACGACCACCAGTTTGCCGTGGAAGCCCTCCAGACGGCGGAAGGCGGACTCCTTGTCATATTTGGCCATTAAGTCGTCGGTATTGATTTGCGCAGATTCAATGTGGGGGAGATTTTTTTGCTCGCTCATATATTTAGATACCTCCCGGAACAGAATTTGAGT
Source organism: uncultured Eubacteriales bacterium (assembly GCA_949742895.1). The sequence goes on from CATJRT010000317.1 coordinate 3,199, forward strand.
CAAACAACGGTTTGATTACACAGAGGGGGCCCGCCGTTTATCAGGAAGGCCCCCTCAGTCAGGTGAATGTCAGTCTTTTCACAATGGGTTCCCGGTTTCGCTCCAGCCAGCTGGGCGGAACGTGGGGATTCCCACGCTGATGCTTTCAGGCGGCTCAGCCGTTGTCGGGAACGGTGATGCCCTGCTCAGTGAAATACTTGGCAGCGCCTGGGTGGATGGGAGTGGTAACACCGTCCAGGCAGCCCTCCAGCTGGATCTCCTTGCCGGTGGCGTGAGCGGCCGCGACCTCGTCGCCCGTCTCATAGAAGGCCTTGGTGATCTGATAGACGGTCTCGTCGTCCAGGGCGGCGGAGCAGTACAGGACGGCCTTGCAGGTGATGGTGTTGCAGTCCTCGGCCTGGCCGTTATAGGTGCCGGCGGGAATCACCTTGCGGGTAAAGTAAGGGGCGTCGGCCTGGATGGTGGCCAAGATGTCGTCGCTGATGTTGATATAGGCCAGATCCATGGAGGTGGTCATCTCCTGGATGGAGGAGGCGGGAACAGCCAGCACGTTGCAGGCCGCATCGATGTGGCCGTCCTGCATCTTGGCAGCGGCGTCGCCGAAGCCGTCGCTCTGGGGCTGGATGTCCTTGTCGGGGTCGATGCCGGCGGCGGCAAAAATCTTCTGGCTCAGGCCCAGGGTGCCGGAGCCGGCGGGGCCGATGGCGATTTTCAGACCCTTCAGGTCCTCCACGTTCTTGGCGCCCGTCTTGGCGTTGGCAACGATCTGATAGACCTCGTTGTACACCACACCGATGGCCTTGACGTTGGTGACCGGGGCGGTGAAGGCGCCGGTGCCGGCGTGGGCGTCGGCGGCCACGTTGTTCATGGCGATGCCCAGGTCCATCTCGCCGATGTTAATCAGGTTGATGTTCTCCACAGAGGCGCCGCTGACCTGGGCACTGATGTTAATCTGCGCGTCAGCCAGCTGGTTGTTCATGGCGTTGGCCATGGCCGCGCCCAGGGCGTAGTAGGTGCCGCCGCTGGAGCCGGTGCCCATTACCAGGTCCTGCGGGCCTGCCGCAGGGGGATTGGGGGTGTTGGGCTGGCTGCTGCCGGCGTTGCTGCCGGGCTGGGGGGACGGGTTGGCGGGCTCCTTGGGGCCGCAGCCGGCCAGCAGGCCGACAGACATGACGCAGGCAAGAGCCAGAGCTAAAAGCCGATTCCTTTTCTTCATTGCGTTTCCTCCTTTAATATTCTGTTCATCC
>CATJRT010000318.1 GCA_949742895.1 uncultured Eubacteriales bacterium
CTGCGTGATAGGAGAATGACACCAATCCACAGCATCCCTTACAGTGTAGCACAGCCCTTGGAGAGGGGCCCTAATAACTACTACTCTATAATACAAGGATTGTCCCTGCGCGGCATTGGGGGTGGGGATGGTCAGATAGCCCAGCCCTTCGGCCGGGGCCAGGATCTCCGGGTAGCAGCCCACCGCACAGGCCCGGACGAACATCTGTGCAGGGACAGCGGCGAAGGCGCGTTCGATCATGGGAACGCCTCCGATGGGACAGAGCAGCTTGTTGGAGCCGAACCTGGACCCCGCCCTGGAGGCCATCAAGACCGCCCCGACCTTCACCGCCAGAGATCGGACGGGCCGCGATGGACGAAACGGCCACGCCTTTCTGGATCCCTCTGTCCGGCAGCTCCTCCCGCAGGGCGTTTTGCAGGTCATAGCCGATATAGCCCCGGCTCATGGCTACGCACACGGACAGGGGATGTATTTTTCCGGATCGGACCGGGCCAGTTCCGCCATAGCCTTCTGGATCATGCCCACCTGGGGGCCGTTGCCGTGGGAGAGGATGACCTGGTGGCCGTCCTCGATGAGGCCGGCGATGGCCTTTGCCGTCTGCTTCACGGCGGTCATCTGCTCCAGAAGATTGCTGCCCAAGGCGTTGCCGCCCAATGCGATGACGATGCATTTACCCATAATAGTTTACCTCCAAAGATCTTGAAGTACAAGACAGGCCCGCCCTTCCCGGACAGGCCTGTGATAGGGTTTGCGTTTACTTTGGCCGCCGGACGGAAACGAACTGTAAACCGCTCCAGCCGTCAGCGAATCAAAGGTTCTTTTGGCTATGTGTTCTTACAAGAAAAGGCAGCTTATTTCTGGAACCAGCGGGCAGTGCCCCGCTCCTCCAGGGCCTTCGGGGTGGCCTGGGGGTCCTTCACCTTGGCCAGGAAGATCATGGCGGCGATGATGTAGGGCTTAAAGCTGGCCTCCTTGTACAGCGGGGGACGGTAGCGGTCGAACACGCTGGCTTCCACCTCGCCGTCCACGCAGGACACGCCGTTGATGTCTGCGGGCAGGCAGTGCAGGTACAGGGCCTTGCCGTCCTTCGTGGTCTTCATCAGCTCTTCGGTGCAGCACCAGTCCTTGTGCTGGGCGTTCTGAGCAAGCAGCTCCTTCTCCAGGGCCTTGATGCCGTCGGTGTTACCCTTGCCGTACAGATCGGTACGTTTCTCCATGGCGGCGAAGGGAGTCCAGCTCTTGGGATAGAGGATATTAGCGTCCTTGAACGCCTCGGCCATAGAGTTGGTGCGCTTGAAGGTGCCGCCGGTGGCCTCGGCGTTCTTCCTTGCCACTGCCTCCACTTCGGGCATGACCTCGTAGCCCTCGGGATGGGCCAGCACCACGTCCATGCCGAACCGGGGCATCAGGCCCAGGTCCTTCATGATCTTCGCGCCGTACACGGCGGAGGCCATGCCGCCCTCCTGGGTTGTAAAGCAGGCGGTTGATGGGGCGGCAGCCGTAGTTTTTCTGGCTGTCGTACACGTCGTTCATGCCCTCGGCCACGTGGGTGTGGAAGCCGGTGAGCCCATCGTTGGCCTTTACCATCTTCTCGAAGGTCCTGTCGGAGGTGGTGAACAGGGCGTGTCCGCCGA
>CATJRT010000319.1 GCA_949742895.1 uncultured Eubacteriales bacterium
AAGGCCGATCAGCTCAATGCCACACGGGTGTGCGCCCGGCTGGGGGGCGGCGGGCATAAGGCCGCCTCCGGCTGCACCGTGAAGGGCACGGTGGAGGAAGCCGAAGAAGCTATCCTCGCCGCCATCGACGAGCAATTAGCTCAGCCAGACCAGGATTAATGGGGTGGAAACTATGGAATATAAGGATTATGTGAAAGAGGGATTGAATGGGGAGGCGCCATTAAAACTGATACTATGCGGAAGCGTACAAGATGCGGAGCATGGTAAAGTGGGCGTCGTATCCGTTGTATACGCCACAGACGATAAGGATGTGGCACAACAGCGGCTGCGTGAATTGACCGCCGCCAATCCCGACCATTATTATATGGTTTACAGTGTGCCGCTGGATGTGGATTTGACGGTACTTGCGCATTATCCTTCAATTGCAATAACAATGGATGATTTGCAGTAAATAAATTATTAGACTGTACTTCAGAAGATGTACTGGGATCGAGTTTTCTCACAGATTATGAAGGAGGTCCTAAGCATGGCAAACGGAATCATCATCATCGACAAACCCGCCGGATGGACCTCTATGGACGTGTGCGCCAAGCTGCGGGGGATGTTCCATGAGAAGCGGGTGGGCCATGCCGGGACGCTTGATCCCATGGCCACCGGAGTGCTGCCTGTGTTTATCGGCCGGGCCACCCGTGCGGTGGAGTTTGCGGCTGATTCCGATAAGGAATATAATGCCGGAATAAAGCTGGGGGTTGTCACGAATACCCAGGACACCACCGGTGAAGTGCTGGAGGAGCGGTCTGTGGTTGTGAGCAGGGCAGACGTGGAGGCTATTTTGCCCCGCTTTACCGGCGCAATTCAGCAGGTGCCTCCCATGTACTCCGCCATCAAAATCAAGGGCAAAAAGCTCTATGAGCTGGCCCGAAAGGGGAAAGAGGTGGAGCGCAGGCCCAGGCCCGTCACCATTCATACCCTGGAAATCCTGGATGAAACGCCGCCGGAGGGGGCGGACTATCTGTTGCGGGTGGTTTGCTCCAAGGGTACTTATGTGCGTACCCTATGCCATGACATCGGGCAGGCCCTGGACTGCGGGGGATGTATGAGTTCCCTGAAGCGTGTGAAGGCAGCAGGGTTTACATTGGCTGACAGTGTGACCTTGGAAGAGGTTCAGACGGCAGCGGGCCAGGGGGAGGGAGAAGGACTCCTGAAACCGGTGGATATCTGCTTCTCCCATTTGCCGGCGCTGAAGCTGAAGAGCGCCGGAGCAGAAAAGAAGGTGCGCAATGGAGCAGCTCTGTCTGCGCCCAATTTGGCGCCGGGGGACTACCGGGTATACGGCCAGGACGGGACTTTTTTGGCCCTGTGCCGGGCGACAGGTGGGAAACTCATTACCGTCAAGAGCTTTTTCGAGGTGTGATATTTCATGAATAAACAACGTATAGTTATCGCCCTGGGTTTCTTTGACGGAGTGCATCTGGGCCATGGGGCGTTGCTCCGCCGGGGAACGGAGCGGGCGCAGGAGCTGGATGCGGAGCCTTGTGCCTTTACCTTTGACCGTAGCCCCGCCGCCGCCCTCACCGGAAGGGACGTGCCCCTGCTTACCGGCATCAGCGACCGGACTGCACTCATGAACAGGCTGTACGGTATCCGGCAGGTTATCGTGGCCCCCTTTGCACAGATGCAGGGCATGGACTGGCGGGACTTTGTGGCGGACTACCTGAAAAAAAGGCACCACGCCGTCCATGTGGTGGCGGGGCACGATTTCCACTTTGGCTACAGGGGCGAGGGCGACCCGGAACGCCTGGCCGCCGAGTGTACCCGGCTGGGCATCGGATGCGATATCATTTCCAAGGTGGAGCTTGACGGTATTACTGTGTCCTCCACCTATATTCGTTCGTTAGTGGCAGCGGGGGAGATGGAGGAGGCTGCCAGGTTCCTGGGTCATTCTCATGTGCTGTCCGGTCCGGTGGTTCATGGCAATCAGATTGGCCGCTCCATCGGTGTGCCTACCGCCAATCTGACCATTCCTGATGGCGTGCTGTCCCCTGCGTTCGGCGTGTATGCTGCCAAGGTGTGGGTGCTCCCTGAATACCCGGACTACCAGGAGTATCTTCCAGAGGAGGGGCCATATCTGGCGGTGACCAACGTGGGAGTGCGCCCCACGGTGAACCCGTCCATGACTGGTGTCACGGTGGAGCCGTGGATTTTGGACTACAGCGGCGACTTGTATGGGCGCACCATCCGTATGGAGCTTTATAAGCAGCTTCGGGGCGAGCGGAAATTTGCCTCGGTAGACGAGTTGAGGGCGGCCATCCTGGAAAACGCCGTCCAGACACGGGCCTATTTTTCCACAAGGGAGCAGGAAACGGAAGATGAGGGACGAAAGGAGACACAACGCGATGGACGCTTTACAGATACGCAGTGCTGAGGAACGCGATATACCGGTTATCAGCAAGCTGCTTTACCAGGTACACAAGGTTCACAGCGATGCCCGTCCTGACCTGTTCAAGGCGGGGGCAAGGAAGTATACGGACGGAGAGCTGCGGCAGATTCTGGCGGACAGCCGGCGGCCTGTCTTTGTGGCGGAGCAGAAGGGGACCGTCTTGGGCTATGCCTTCTGCATTCACCAGCAACACATCAATGACAACAATATGACGAATGTGAAAACGCTCTATATTGATGATCTGTGCGTAGATGAAGCCGCCCAAGGCGGACATATCGGCAGTGCGCTGTACGAGTATGTTCTGGAATACGCGAAGCAGTGCGGGTGCTATAACGTGACCCTGAACGTATGGGGGGCCAACAGGGCAGCACTGGGATTCTATAAAAAGCTGGGGATGGAGGTTCAGAAGCTTGGGATGGAGCAGCTTCTGTGAGGAGCCGCACCATGGAAATTTGCGCCGCCGCCGGATGCCGGGGACGGCGCTGTCTCATTTTTGAGTCTGACGGGAGGGGCGGCTGGAAATATCTATAATTTCTTCACAAAAAACCTGAAAATCGCTGCAAAAATTCCTTGCAATAGGGAGAGAAAGGCGTTATACTTATGTGAGGATTCGGGAGGGGTTTCCTGCTCCTTCACTGCGGCATGACCGGCGGACTGCGCCAGGACTCATTGCCGCAGCTATTTCCCCAAGGCTTGTTAAAAAAATGGCGAGCATTTTGAGGGATTGGTGAAGTTCAGAGGGATTTCTCGCTGTTTTCCGTATATTTCACAGTACATTTAAGGAGGCAAATCTGATGTCATTTGTGAACTTTGAGCAGCAGGGCGCCGTGGCCATCCTGACCATCGACCGCCCTAAAGCCCTCAACGCCTTGAACCCAGATGTGCTGGCCGACCTGAAGGCCGCTTTTGAGGGTATTGACCAGAATACCGTGCGCTGTGTGGTCCTTACCGGCGCGGGGGATAAGAGCTTCGTGGCCGGCGCCGACATCGGTTCCATGTCCACCATGACCAAGGCCGAGGGCACCGATTTCGGCAAGCTGGGCAATGACATCTTCCTGATGATCGAGAGCTTCCCCCTGCCTGTCATCGCTGCGGTGAACGGCTTCGCCCTGGGCGGTGGTTGCGAGCTGGCCATGTCCTGCGACATCCGTATCTGCTCCGACAACGCCATGTTCGGCCAGCCTGAGGTTGGCTTGGGCATCACTCCGGGCTTTGGCGGCACCCAGCGTCTCGCCCGCCTGGTGGGCCTGGGCATGGCCAAGCAGCTCCTGTACACCGCCCGGAACATCGACGCCAACGAGGCCCTGCGCATCGGTCTGGTCAACGCCGTCCATCCCCAGGCAGATCTGATGGATGCCGCCCTGAAGATGGCCAACACCATCGCCAAGAATGCCCCCATTGCTGTGCGCGCCTGTAAGAAGGCCGTCAACGAGGGGATGCAGGTGTCCATCGACAAGGCGGTTGAGATCGAGGAGAAGCTGTTCGGTGACTGCTTTGAGACTCACGACCAGGTGGAGGGCATGGCCTGCTTCCTGTCCCGGGAGAAGCCCAAGCCAAAGGCTGTGTTTACCAATAACTGAGTGTGACAATGAAAAGCAATCCCAAATCAACTTAAATATAAAATAGGAGGAAATCATCATGAAAAAAGTAGGCGTGATCGGCGCAGGCACCATGGGTCAGGGCATCGCTAAGGCGTTTGCTCAGAGCGGCTGGGCCGTTGCCCTGTGCGACATTAAGCAGGAGTGGGCCGACAACGGCAAGGCCAAGATTCAGAAGGGCTATGCCAAGCTGGTGGAAAAGGGCAAGATGGACCAGGCCAAGGCCGACGCCACCGTTGCCGCCATCACCGCCGGCCTGAAGGAGGACCTGTGCGCCGACTGCGACCTGATCGTGGAGGCTGCCTTCGAGGACATGGGTGTGAAGCAGGCCACC
>CATJRT010000320.1 GCA_949742895.1 uncultured Eubacteriales bacterium
CGTGTCCGATATGTCCCGTTCCCTGAAGCTGATGGCCAAGGAGCTGAACGTGCCGGTGATCTGCCTGTCCCAGCTCTCCCGTGCCAACGAGAGCCGATCCGCCGGACAGCGCCGGCCCATGCTGTCCGACCTGCGGGAATCCGGTGCCATCGAGCAGGACGCGGACATCGTCATGTTCCTCTACCGGGAGAGCTACTATGAGGACGACACCGAAAACCCCAACGTGGCCGAGTGTATCGTGGCCAAGAACCGCCACGGCGAGACGGGCACCGTCATGCTGGAGTGGCGGCCGGAGTTCACGCTGTACCGCAACCTGGCCTACCAGTACGACGACGAGGATATGTGACATGGGGGACGCTTTTCGCTTTGACCTCATTCCCCCCGGCTCGGCGGTGGTGTGCGCCCTGTCCGGCGGGGCGGATTCCATGTACCTGCTGTGCCGCCTCCTGGAAGGGCGGGAGAGGTATGGCTGGACGGTGTACGCGGCCCACTTCAACCACGGCCTGCGCCTCACCGCCCGGCGGGACGAGGACTTTGTCCGGGGCTGGTGTGGGAAGCAAGACGTTCCGTTTTACACCTGCCATGATAACGTGGCGGAGTATGCCCATCGAGAAAAACGCTCTGTTGAGGAAGCGGGGCGGATTTTGCGCTACCGTTTTTTGGAGGATGCCGCCTGGGAGGCGGGCGGCGCCCTCATCGCCACCGGCCACCACGCCATGGACAACGCCGAAACGGTGCTGATGAACCTGATCCGGGGCTGCGGCCTGCGGGGGCTGGCCGGCATCCCGGAGCGCCGGGGGAGTATTGTCCGGCCCATGCTGGCGGTTACCCGGCGGGAGATCGAAGGATACCTGACCAGGCACGGCGTCCCCCACGTGGAGGACGAAACCAACGCCGATCCGGCCTACACCCGGAACCGGGTGCGGCTCCGGCTCCTGCCGTTGCTGGAGGAGCTGAACCCCCGGGCCGTAGAGCACATCTGCGCCGCCGCTGCCCGTTTCGGTGAGGACGAAGCGGAGCTGTTCCGGCAGGCCGCGGCCATCAGTGGGCAGGGGCTGGATATCCCGGAGGGCGTGGCCGTCAACGCAGCGCTGCTTCGGGAGGCCCCCCGGCCCATAGCCCTGCGGGCCTGTAGCCTGCTGGTGGAGCGGGTAGGACTGGGGAGCGAAGCGGTCCACCTGGACGGGATACTGGGGCTTGCGGCAGGGGACAGCCCATCCGCACGGCTGGATCTGCCTGGGGGACACGTCCGGCGGGAGTACGCTTTGCTGGTGTTTTCCGCTACCCCGGACCCAGCTCTACCGCCTCCCATGGAGCTGGGGGACGGCGAGGCGCACTGGGGAGGATGGTGGATATTCTGCCGTCCAGCGGTGTGTCCGGAAAAGGCGTATGTCAGTCCAACGGAGTTCTATCTGCGCCCTGGCCCTATGGTGGTCCGCGCCCGCCGGGAGGGGGACGCGGTGAAGCTGGGCAGGCGGCCTCATAAAACGGTGAAAAAGCTGATGATCGAGGCAAGAATCCCTGCGGCTCAGCGGGCCACCGTCCCGGTGCTGGAGCTGGACGGCGTGGTAGCGGCGGTGGGAGGGTTTGGTCCCGACGCGGAATGTCTGGCGGGGCCGGGGAAACTGGCGGCCCATATTATATTAAAAAAGGAGCGTTGAGCGATGCATCAAGATGTGGAGCATATCTTGTATACGGAGGAAGAGCTGCGCAGCCGGGTCAAGGACCTGGGCGCACAGATCACGGCGGATTACGCGGGAAAGCAGCCCATGCTGATTTCCATCCTACGGGGGTCCTATATCTTCATGGCCGACCTGACCCGTGCCATCCACCTTCCGGTGACGGTGGATTTTATGGCGGTGTCCTCCTATGGGGCGGGTACAGTCAGCTCCGGCCAGGTGGAGATCAAAAAGGACCTGTCCGACACCATCGAGGGCCGGGATCTCATCATCGTGGAGGATATCCTGGACTCGGGCAACACCCTGCACTATCTGATGAAGGTGCTTCAGGCCCGTAAGCCGGCCTCCATCCGCATCTGCACGTTGATGGATAAGCCGGACCGCCGCACCAAGCCAATCACCGCCGACTACGTGGGCTTCACCATTTCGGACGCCTTTATCGTGGGCTATGGGCTGGACTATGACGAGAAATACCGCAACCTGCCCTATGTGGGCATTTTGAAGCCGTCTGTTTACGAAAAGCGCTGAGCAGGCGAACGCTTGTCAAGCCGTCTGCGAAGCGTGACAATAGCGGCAAATAAAGGAGAGCAGCGATTTTGAAGCAGACAAACAAATTCAAGAGTATAGCGCTTTACCTGGTGGTGATGTTGATCCTGCTATGGGGGCTGGCGTTTTTCACCGGCGGGGGCGGCGGCAGCGTGAGCTACTCCGACGCGGCCAACTACTTCCGGCAGGAACGGGTGGCGTCCTTCGTGGTGGAGGGCAGCGGGACGCTGGTGATGACCCTGAACGACGGCTCCGTCCGGCGGCACGCTCTGGCCGACGTGGAGCTGTTCCGGCAGGAGTTTGGCGGGCTGATCGAGGAGCAGTGGTCACGGGGCGTCATCAAAAGCTATGATTTTAAGGCAGCCTACGAGATGCCCTTGTGGCTGTTGGTGCTGCTGCCAGTGGTGGTATCGGTGGTGCTGGCGCTGGCGTTCTGGATGATGCTGAACCTGAAGCAGCAGGGCGCACAGAACGGTGGGCAGCACATGAGCCGCTTCGGCCAGGCCCGCACCACCGACGGCAGCGGCAAGGATGTGCGCTTTGCCGACGTGGCCGGGGCGGACGAGGAGAAGGCGGAGCTTCAGGAGCTGGTGGACTTCCTCCGGGAGCCCCAGCGGTTCATCGACCTGGGGGCGCGCATCCCCAAGGGGGTGCTGCTGGTGGGCCCGCCGGGCACCGGCAAGACCCTGCTGGCCCGTGCTGTGGCCGGGGAGGCGGGGGTGAAGTTCCTGTCCATCTCCGGCTCCGACTTCGTGGAGCTGTACGTGGGCGTGGGCGCGTCCCGGGTGGGGGATCTGTTCGAGCAGGCCAAGAAGCAGGCCCCCGCCATCGTGTTCATCGACGAAATCGACGCTGTGGGCCGCCAGCGGGGCGCAGGACTGGGCGGCGGACACGAC
>CATJRT010000321.1 GCA_949742895.1 uncultured Eubacteriales bacterium
CGGCCGGCGCTGCGTGCCAGTGGCACGCAGCGCCCTCCGGCTCGGACGAAATCCGCCTACGTTGTGCGGCGGCTGGTTTTTTGTCTTTGCTCCGGTCCATCCGCCCCTGTGGGCCTATCCTCGCGCTTCTAAAGAAAAGGAGTGCATTTACATGAGCCTTACATCCACCGTCTCTGTAAGCAGACAACCCAACATTCAGGACGCGTTTTTATCCAGCGCCCGCCGCCTCGCCACACGGGTTACCGTTTTTTTGATGAACGGCTACCAGCTCCGGGGGATCATCGCCGCCTTTGATCCCTATGTGGTGGTAGTGGTGTCCGACGGGAAGCAGCAGGTTATCTACAAGCACGCAATTTCTACCATAGCCCCAGAGCGGCCCATCGAGTTGGAATAGAAGCGTGAGGATAGCCGCGCAGGGGATCTTGGAGCGAAGCGAAGGCGACCCGGCGCAGCCAATCCAAGCATGATGGGGAGCGCTCCTCCGCAGGGGCCCCAGAGAGATAAAGGAATGATCCCATGAAAGACAGCACCCTTGCCACCAAGGTCATGATCGCCATATTGTGCCTGGGCGTGGCCGTCTACCTGACGGTCTATTTTATCCGGGGCTGGGACGACGGCTTGGCCACCGCTATAGCCTATACTTATGCCCAGGATGTGGGTGTGGACGCTCCCGGCGTCATCATCCGGGAGGAGACCGTCCTGCCCGCCGCCGACGGCTATGTAGACCATATCCTGGCCGAGGGGGAACGGGCCGCAGCAGGGGATGCGGTGGTGCTGCTGTACAGCGACACCTCCGCCCTCACCACCCGGCAGTCCATCCGCACACTGGAGGCGGAGATTGAGCAGCTTGTATATGCCCAGTCCTCCGAAACCCAGAGCAGCGACGGCGCCCGACTGGACGGGCAAATTATCTCCTCCGTGGCGGGGCTGCGGTCGCTGACCGCCTCCGGAAGCCTGTCTACCCTGGAGGAGTCCGTTCTGAACCTGCGGGTCATGGTGTTCCGACGGGATTACGCCTACAGCGAGGCCGGCGCCGCCGCCCAGCTCAGCCAGCTCATCGCGGACAAGCGCAGCGAACTGTCCGAGCTGAACCGTTCGCTCAACCAGGTATCCCGGACAGTGTATGCCCCGGTCTCCGGCGTGTTTTCCGGCGAGGTGGACGGCTGGGAGGCGGTGGCCACGCCGGACATCCTCCCCACCCTCACCATCGAGGGACTATCCCAGCTTTTGGCCCAGCGGCCCGTTCCAGATACCCAGGCCGTGGGCAAGCTGATCAGCGGCTCCACCTGGTATCTGGCCGTCCTGTTGCCCGGTGTGGACACCGGACTTCAGGAGGGCCGCAGTTACCAGGTGTCCTTCTCCGACGGGTACTATGACCAGATATCCATGACGCTGGAGCGGATTGAGCTGGGGGACAGCCAGACTTTGGCCATCTTCGCCGCCCGGTCCCATCTGGCGGACACCACCCTGCTGCGCAATCATACCGTCACTGTGGTTACCCGGCAGGTCGAGGGCATCCGCATACCCCGAAAGGCCCTGCGGGTGGAGACGGAGACGGTGGAGAGCGAGCCGGACGAAAACGGCCGGACCACCACGCAGGAGGTCAACCGCTACGGCGTGTATACCGTTCCCCGCGCCCAGGCGGAGTGGCAGGAGGTGGAGGTGCTGTACACAGCGGACAGCTATTACATCGTCCGGCCTGCCGACCCGGAGGCGGCCTCCCGCCTGCGGGCGGGAGACGAGGTGGTCCTCAACTCCACGGGCATCTATCATGGAAAGGTTGTGCGTTGAGGTGCTTTTTCCCGAGGGAAAAAGTATCCAAAAGGAGCTTAAAGCTCACTAACAGCTTGTCAGAAACCCTGTTTTATGTCTGTCCGGCGATAGTGACGCCCGGTTATGGACAGGAGGCTTTTACATGGATATACAGAAAAATGTTGCCCGGGTCCGGGCGCAGATCGACAGCGCGGCTTTGGCCGCCGGCCGGAACCCGGCGGAGGTCACATTGGTAGCCGCCACTAAGACCCAGACCTCGGACGCCATCCGGCAGGCCATCACCGCCGGGGTGGCGGTGTGCGGAGAAAACCGTGTTCAGGAGCTTACCGCCCACCTGGCAGATGGCGCCTATGACGGCGCTGAGCTGCACTTTATCGGCCACTTGCAGACCAATAAGGTCAAGTACGTTGTGGGCAGGGTGTCGCTGGTCCATTCCGTGTCATCGGAAAAGCTGCTGCTGGCCATCGACGCCCAGGCGGACAAGGTGGGGGCAGTCCAGGATATCCTGCTGGAGGTCAACTTGGCGGGCGAGGAGAGCAAATCCGGCTTTGCGCCGGAGGAGGTCCTATCTGCAGCCGGACTGTGCGCCCGGCTGAACCATGTCCGGCTCCGGGGACTGATGTGCATTCCTCCTGCGGCGCAGGCGCCGGGAGGAAATCTTTCCTATTTCCAAAAATTAAAGCAGTTGGCTGTTGACATAAGACGGAAAATAGAGGATAATAGGATAGATATGGATATCCTGTCTATGGGGATGAGCGGGGACTATCCCGACGCCATCGCCGCTGGGGCAACCCACATCCGCGTAGGGACGGCCCTGTTCGGCCCGCGCCCGCCTGTGTCCGTCCATTTTTGACCGTCTGCCGGGTCCCTGCCCGGCAGACACTGAATGATACGAAGGGAGACCTGTGGATATGAGCCTGATTGATGAGCTGAAGCGCCTTGCCCGCCCCTATGAGGACGAGGATGAGGACGCCTATGAGGAGGATTTCGCCCCGGTGAACAGCGCCAAGGAGCAGCCCCGGGAGCGGGACGCCGAGCGCCGCAGCAACAAGGTGGTCAACATCCACACTACCACCCAGCTTCAGGTGGTGCTGGTGAAGCCGGAACGGTTTGAGAACGCCTCCGAGATTGCCGACCATCTGCGGGACAAGCGCACCGTGGTGCTCAACCTGGAGCAGACCGATAAGAACATCGCCCGCCGGCTCATCGACTTTTTGTCCGGCGTGGCTTACGCCAACGAGGGTACCATCAAAAAGGTGGCCCTGTCCACGTACATTATCACCCCCTACAATGTGGAGATACTGGGGGATCTGATCGACGAGTTGGAAAACAACGGCCTGTACTTCTGACGTAAAGGGGGAAGTTGAGCGATGATGACTCCGCAGGAGGTGGCGAGCTGCTCCTTCACCAAGGCGACGCTGGGCGGCTATAACATGGGTGCGGTGGACGAGTTTCTGGACGCGCTCACCAAGGATTATACTGATCTCTATAACGACAACGCCATCTTGAAAAGCAAGCTGAAGGTGCTGTCAGACACGGTGGAGGAGTACCGTGCCACCGACAACGCCATGCGCAAGACCCTGCTGGCGGCCCAGAAGATGGCGGACGCCATGGTGAACGACGCGGAAAAGCACAAGGAGCAGATGGAGCGGGAGGCCCAGGAAATCGCCGACCGCAAGCTCAAGGAGTTGAAGGACGCCATCGCCGCCGAGGAATACCGCCTGCGCCAGGCACAGGAGGCCACCGCCGCCTACGTGCGCAGGCTGGCCGCTATGCACGACGAGGAGCTGGACTTTCTCTCCCGTCTGGGCGAGCTTGTGCCGCCGGATGTGGAGGTCAGGGACGACCCGGGCGCGGAGATTGAGGCCGCTGTGGCCGCCAAGGTCAATATTCCTGAAGTCGCCCCGGCGGAGCAGCCGGGGCCTGCCGTTCCAGAGACCGTCCCTGCCGGAGGCAAGGCGGACGAGGAGGAGCTGGACCCCGACGCGACCCGAAGGTTTTCTGATATGCAATTCGGAAGGGATTATAAGATCGAGTAACTTTTTAGAGCCTGTTTCATATCTCGAAGTATGCTGGATTACGAGATGTAGCAGTGCGGGATGAGATATAAGCCTCCAACAAAACGGCGGCAGGGTTGAGCCTCAACCCTGCCGCCGTATATGTTGCTGCACCGCGTCAATCCCAGAGGCCCCATCCGACTTTATGTCCACATCCTGAAGCTCCATTGACGCTGAGGCTTTCACCAGGCGCAGCCGGCCTTTGTTGGCCCGGATGATTCCGCCGCCCCCCGGTCCCCGGTCAGGGCCAGCAGGGCCGGGAACAGGTCTTTGGGGAATATTGCCGGAGAGCCGCGTACGCCCTGCCAGCTCAGGGCGCAGACATGGCGGGAATGGGCTGTAAAATCTGCCAGCAACCGTCCCACGCTTTCCCTGCGCGGTCGCACACGGAGAAGAGCAACCCGGCCATATCCATCAGCGCGGCCAGCCCTAAACGTACGGAAAGATTAACTATTAGAAGTCAACCCCTAAAATGAAGGGCGGTGGAAAAAGTTAAGATGATTCAAGAAGGGTATAGCAAAGCAGAGGTCCAGGAG